>JAKZSO010000069.1:0-7790 GCA_047517625.1 Alphaproteobacteria bacterium | reverse complement strand
GTCTTGTCGCCTCGTAGCGCTTCCAACGCCACCCGGGCCTTGAAGTCCGCCGAAAACCGACGCCGCTTCGTCATCTCGTACTCCTCCGTTATCCGGTGGAATACACCTTAACCAGCTGTCCGATTTCCTGGGACCACCTCAGAGAGCCGCTCCACCGTTTTCGCTCGGGCCTCCGCGTCAATCTCAACCGGCCACCCCATGCTGGCGAACGGGTTCGCCCAAACCGCGACCCCGCGTATCACCGGATAAAACACCCACTGCTCGGCGCGCCGGGCCACACGCCGATCGGCGGCAAATGCGGCGAACCGGTCATCAAGTCCTTGGGGAACTGGTTGCCCGGGGGTCAGGGAAGAAAGTTCGGCTAGCGCTGCGAGAGTCTGTTGGCGGTGCACATCGTTCATATAGGCTCGGTCCGGTGGATGGATTTCTTGGTAGCTTTCAGTCAGAAGAGGCCACAAACCGATTGGCAGATCGTATTGGTAAAGGGTCCATGACTTGACCAAGGCCTCAACACCCTCCGGTGCGTCGGCGCCGGAAACCGTGAACGCCCCGGGGCGAACGGCGCTAAGGCCAGCGGCAAGATTGCGGCTGGTCCAAATCCCCGCCGGTATCGCGACGATCATGATCAATACGGCGGCGCGCCAAAGGGCCGCTTTAAAACTGTGGATTGAGAACGCCACCGCGACGATCGGAAACAGCACGAGGATGAAGTCATACCGTATGAATAATCCGGCGGCGCAGGCGATACCGAGCTCAGAAAAACGCATGCGGTTGGTGTTCAATGATCGTAGCGGTTGGTGTTCAATGATCGTAAAAGTGAGGCGAAAACCCACAGCGCGGCGGCGATCGCCAGGGTCTCAGTCAGCAACATCCGTGGCCAAGCGATCAAAGTCGGTGACAGGGCGACGACCGCCGCGACAAAAATTCCTGCGACCCGACCGTGGGCATTTTTCGTGACCAGCGCCAAGTACGTCGCTGCCGCGGAAAATACCAGAGTTTGTATGATCAGCGGGGACGCCGCCGCGCCAGACGTCAGTTTCCAGGCTACAGCAATAAATGCGGGGTAACCGGGCGGCTGATTCCCGCCCCAATGGGGCACGCACGCTGCGCTTTGGGGGTCCGACATGGAAACACAGGCGTTTTCCAGAATATTGCGGGCGACTGCGACGTAGACGGTGCCGTCGCCCTCAAACCAGGGGAAAAATTGCACCAATAGAAGGCGCGGAATTGACGCCGCGGCGAAAACACCAAGTGCGAAAAACACGTTGGCGCGCTGGTTGGGGGGTGCTTTCATGGGGTCTTGGGTAGCCATGTTTTTCAAGCCGACGGGAACATTCCCGAGCGTCAATCGTTCAAAATTGCTCGATGGGGATCGATGTGCCAGCGCCAAGCGGAGGCAATAATTTCGGACAAATCCGAATGCTGCGGTCTCCAGCCCATCCGTTCTTGGGCGAGCGAGCAATCTGAAACAAGATGTTCGGCGTCGCCTGGCCTCCGAGCCTCTTCAATCACCTTGACCTGCTTCCCGGTCGCTGCCTCGACCTCGCTTAGGACATCGCGCACTGAACTTCCCGTCCCCGCGCCAAGATTGAAGGCCGCGGTTTTCCCCCCCTGGTCCAGGTAATCCAGGGCGAGGACGTGGGCGTTCGCCAAATCTCGGACATGAACGAAGTCTCGCACGGCGGTACCGTCGGGCGTGCCATAGTCCGTTCCGAAAATCCGAAACGATGTGCCATTCGACGCCGCGGCGATCGCAAGCGGAATCGCATGAGTCTCGGGGTCATGGGCCTCGCCGAGCTGGTCTTCCACCGAGGCCCCGGCGGCGTTAAAAAATCGCAAGGAAACCGAGCGCAGCCCGAACTTTCTCTCAGAGGCTCGGATGGCTGTTTCGGCCTCGTCTTTGCTTTGGCCATAAGGGGAAATCGGGTCTACCGGGGTTTCCTCGGCGATAGGGCCTCCATGGCCGTTCCCGTAAACCGAGGCGCTCGACGAAAAAACCAAAGAATTCACTCCGTTGGCTTGCATCGCCTGGAGCAGTGTCCTGGTTCCCTCGACGTTCGTGCGAAAATACCAGTCCGGGTGGGCCACGGACTCCGCCGCATCAATGCGCCCGGCAAAATGCAGGACGGCCCTGGGCCGGTACTCCTGAAAAACAGCGTCCAACGCTCCCCGGTCCAAAATGTCGGCAACAACTATTGGTCCCCACCGAACGAAACTTTCGTGCCCGTTTTGAAGATTGTCCAAGGCGACGGGAACGGATCCGGAAGCAGAAAGCGCACGAGCGGCGTGGCTGCCGATATACCCAGCACCGCCGGTAACCAGGACAGCGTCCATCAATCCTCGCGACCGGCGGCACTCTGTCGGCGGCGCAGTCCCAGCACACCGAGAAAAAATCCCGCCGAAGCAATTTGAACCCCCAGAACAATTAGGGTCACGCCAAATACGACTGCCCGGGTGGGGTCCAAAGTGGCCAACACTCCGAAGCCCGTCGCCCGCCACTGAAGCACCGCCCAACCAATCAATGCGCCGCCGACGGAGGCCAACAAAACGCCGACGATGATCCCGGACTCGAGCCGAAGAACTCCGCCGATTTTGTCGAGCCTGGACCCCGGCAGCAACCCTTCGGCGACAACGAAGCTCTTGGCGAACACACCCAACAGGATCAGCTGAGATCCCAAAATTAAGATCAAAGATGCCACCAGCATGCTGTTGATATCGAAGAACACAGTGCCGACCTGAACCGGACCCCACTCCAACGCGACCAAGCCTATCGCGCCAGTAGCGGCCAGGAATATTCCCGGGGCGGCGAACAGCCATCGCGGCGAAAACAACAACATCATCCTTAGGTGCCGCCAGCCGTCGCGCCAAGGCCGCAGGTGGGGTGGTCTAGAACGCCCGTCGGGGTGCAAAGTGATGGGCACTTCTGTCATTTTCGATCCAAGAAGGGCGACCTTGATTATCATTTCGCTGGCCAACTCCATCCCAGTCATGCGGAGGTCCAGATTTGCCAGTGCATCGCGCCTAAAAGCCCGCATCCCGCAATTAATATCCGTGATCCGAGTGCCAAAAAAAAGGCGCGCGATCCAGGTCAGAACGGGTGTTCCCAGCCAATAATGGAGCGCAGGCATCGCCCCCGGCAGCACGACGCCTCCAGCCCGGAGAAAACGCGAGCCGATGACGAAATCAGCGCCGTCGCGAAGCTTCGATATGAATTTGGGTAGCTCACCAAGGTCGTAGCTGGCATCCGCATCAGCCATCACAATGAATTTGCCCCGAGCCGTGGCAAAGCCACCCAGCAGCGCCGCGCCATAGCCTCGCTCGGTTACGGCCACTACCGTTGCGCCCTGGCCGGTCGCGATTTCCTGGGAGCCGTCCGTGCTCCCGTTATCCGCGATGATGATCTCGCCGGTGGCGCCGCAGGCCTTTAGACCCAGCATTGCGGCTTCGATGCAGCCCGCCAAAGTCTCCGCCTCATCAAGGCAAGGCATCACCACCGAAACCTCAGGATTGTCAGCGCTGGTCAACGCGGTTGCCTTTGGATGGCGTGGGTCCAATGAACGATAATTTCAGAAAATCGGAACGCTTACTTTTTCGGCAGAAGCGACTTGTAGAAATGGGCGGCCACGATGCCCATTGCCTTCAGCCAAGAATTGGAGAACGCATAGACTTCCTTTGTTTGCAGCAGCACCGATACCGTGCGCTCGCTGGAGTAGGTGAGATAGGATCCGTCAGACGCCACGGCCTTTTGCGGGGCGGCACGCTGGCGTCGGATGAAGGTACGGAAGTAGGCCTCTGACTTCGTCTCCGCCGCCCCCCGGATCACGTTGAAAATTGTCTTGGCCATCGAAATCGGGTGATACATCGCCCGCGCCAGAAAAAACGAGAAGTATGCTTGACGCCGGTAATCGCTGAGTTGCTCAGCTGTTAAGAACGCCGAGTACGACTTCGCTTTATTTAGGTCGCCCACGATCAGGAGATCAAGGTAGTCTGGTTGCTCCCCCTTTCTGACAACCTCGTCCCATATCGGAGTTCCCGGCAAAGGAATCAGAAGGGCGAATCCAGCCTCATCGACTCCCGCTTTGGCCAATCGTTTTCCGTAGGCAATTGTTTGCTCAATGTCCTCCGGGGTTTCGCCGGGCATCCCCAGGATGAAGTACGCGGCAACTTTCATTCCCAACCGATGGGCGAATTTCCCGACCTTGAGCAATTGGTCGTGGGAAAAATCGTCGCCCTTCTGAATGAGCTCCTTGACTACCCGTTCGGAACCGGATTCTGGCGCCAAGGTGATGTGCACGCAACCGCTCTGCCTCATTTTTATCAGCATTTCCTCGTCGGTCACGCTCGCCCGAATACCGTTGGGTGTTTGCCAGGAAATCTTCAGTTTTCGGGCAATAATTTCGTCGCAGATGCCAATCATTCTGTCCCGGCGAATCGTCATGTTATCGTCTTCGAAATGAAACTCGGTGATGCCCCACTCATTGATGCAAAGCTCAATTTCGTCCACCACATCGCTGGCGGATCGACCGACCCACTTGGTTCTGCGAATGTCGCAGAACGTGCACCCGTATGGGCAACCGCGGGAAGTAATCATTGAAGTCCACCGGTTTGTCGTCGGCCCGTGGGCTTCCTGAACGGCAATGTAATTTTCCATCGGCAACAGGTGGCGGGCGGGAAAAGGCAAATTCTCCTGGTCCAAATCCCGAACCCGAGACGCCTCGGGGTTTGAAACGATCTGGCCATTTGAATGGCGGTAGGAAACGGAACGAACGTCTTCGATTGGAATCTCTCCGCCCAAATGCTGGCAAAGATCGACCAAGGGGAATTCTCCTTCGCCGCGGATGACAAAATCGGCGCACCCTTGGCTTAGGACTTCCTCGAACATGTGGGTTGGGTGGGGGCCTCCCATCACGATGGGAACGTCCGGGAAGGCCTTTCGCAGAGCTTTTGACATTGGCAGAATCGCGGGATATGCAAACGAAAACAGGTTCGAAATTCCGATCAAATCCGTTTGATGGTCGATGCGCTCAATGATTTCACCAACCGTCAATCCCCGCAGAAAAATATCGTCGGCAAAGGGAGAAACCGTCCATGGCGATTCTCCGGGCGCATCAATGACCTGGACATCGTTTCCTTTTGACAGGCAAAAAGCGGCCAAATAGGCGATCCCCAAGGGCGGGGTAATCCCAGTCGCAATTTGGAACTGGGAGAAAATCTGGGGGGGATTAATCAGCGCAATTTTCATAAAAAGTTTGGCGGCGTGGGCGTTCGTGAATATTCCAGGGTCACCCAAGTTTAGTTCAGATGTAGCCAACGAGGCAACATCAGGCACAGACCACGGTCGGCGGCGCGCCGGGCCTTGTCTCCCCAAAATTCGGGGCGGATCAACCCTGTCCAAAGAGTGTATAGATGTCTAGGATTCGACCGGCTCGTCAGCACCGACGGGCCAGAACATCAGCACCATCGCCGAAGCTCGGCTTTCTGCAAATGATCCGCCATCGAATGGACATCAAGCGAACACTGTTTTTGTCCCTGGTTTTGTTGGCCGCCTCCCTTTTCGTTGGCGAATTAGCGGCGTTCGCAGGGTTCAAGTTTTACGCGACCGAACGGCTTGCCCGTCACTGGCGCGTTGACCCCAGTGCGGCTGTTGCTTCGCTGACCCCCGTTTCCATTTAGCGATATCAGGAGCAGTTTTTTGACCCGGTGCTGGGATGGTCGTTTCACGAAGAAACGACCGCCTTTCCGTACGCGGCGTTTGATGCAACTGGGGCACGGGTGGATTCGGTCGATGGGCCCACCGGAAGAATCGCCGCCTATGGGACTCCTTCACCTTTGGCGAAGGGGCGGGGTACGACGAAACCTGGCCTCACTGAGGCTGGGGCAAAATTTCAGGTTCTTGATGAGTTCGAATTGATCCAGAAAACGGCCGACAGTCTTGCCGAGGGCAAAGCGATCGGGTGGTTCCAGGGCAGAATGGAGTACGGCCCGCGGGCCTTGGGGAACAGGTCGATTTTGGGAGATCCAAGATCGGCTGAAATGCAGAAATCACTGAACTTAAAGGTCAAATACCGTGAAAGTTTTCGGCCTTTTGCTCCCGCCGTGCGGATCGAGGATGTTGGCGAATGGTTCGATTTGAATCAGCCCAGCCCATACATGCTGTTCGTGGATCAGGTGGCGAAACAACATTGCCGGACATTATCAAAAGAGGACGAGAGTTTAGAAGGCCTTGACAGGCTTCGCGTGCCGCGTTCGGACATCCCGGCGGTAACCCACGTGGATTTTTCGGCGCGCATTCAGACCGTGCACCGCGAGACCAACGAAAAATTTTACGATTTATTGACAACCTTCAAGGATCAGACGGGTTGCCCGATCCTGGTCAATACTAGCTTCAACGTCCGTGGGGAGCCAATTGTTGGCACGCCCGAGGACGCCTTTCGCTGCTTTATGGGGACAGAGATCGAGGTGCTCGCGATCGGCAACTGTTTCCTCCGCAAAGAGGATCAGGATTTGGCCCTGAAACGAGACTACAGCACTGAAGTTGATCCTGATTGATGGGAAAAATCGGCACCGCACTGGTCAATACTGCAATCCTGTTGGTGGTTTCGGTGGTTGGACTGATTGTGCTTGAATTCGCCTCGCGCATTTTTTATCCGCTGCCGGCGGGGACAGCTTTTCGCGACGCCGACGGAAACTTTGTCGAGGTGTTCTTGTCGGACACATTGTTAGTCCCCAATGCTTTCTTTTACCAATATTCGCCAGATTTCAATGCGCCGTCGAGCACCGGCCCCTTGGGGCTTCGCACACCGGAGCCCAAGTCTCCCCCAGAACTTATTTTTCTGGGAGACTCGTTTACGTTTGGCCAGGGATTGGCCGACGACCAAACCTTTCCGGCCATCTATTGCAGGGAGACAAAGGAGAGCTGCGCGAATCTGGGGTATCCCGGGACTGGAACCTACCGCCAGGTGGAAATTCTTGAGCATTGGCTTGGCGAAGTAGGCTGGCGCCCACGCGAGGTAAAGCTTTTTGTTTTCGCTATGGCGTCCGATTTGAATGCGGGAAACGATCTGTTTGATACTGCGACTGAGATCCGGGCGGCTTCGGATTGGGACTCCGGGCGAGGTCCTCAGCCAATATCGGGCGCCGATGCAGCAGGGGGCGGTGTTTTGAATTGGTTGCTTACCAACCGCCAATGGCTGCGGGTCAACTCGAACCTAGTTCGCATCCTGGTCGTTCAATTTGGCCCCGCCCTGCGCACTTGGTTTTCCTTGGAACAATCCACGGCTGACTTGGGGGTTGGCGTTGAGGCTGTAGGAAGCCAACTCGCGCGGTTAGACGCAATGAGTTCCAAGTATAATTTCTCGCTTTCCATTTACCTACTCCATCCCATGCAGGATCTCGTTCGCCAAACACACCGGGAAACCGCTGATGCCGTCCGATCTGCTGCGCCCGGCCGCGTCGACGTCATCGATACGGCCGTTGCCCTGCTGAACGATCCCGCGCAGTTCCTTCCCTTTGATGGACACCTAAATCCCAAAGGTGCCGGGGCGATCGCAGATTTTTTGCTTGACCACACTGACCGGGACAGAGACTGAACGCCCAGTCATCCCGCGTTGGAAAGATCGTGATAAAGCGTGTCGTAGCGCTTCGCAATTTGATCAATGTCAAACAGGCTGGAAATTCTGGCCCGCGCACTAGCACCAAGATCCGCGCGTGCGCTGGGTCCCATTCTGAGAATTGCTTCCCACCCTCCTGCAAGTTCGTTTGGGTTTTTGGGGGGAACAACTTTCCCGGTG
>JAKZSO010000068.1:0-15184 GCA_047517625.1 Alphaproteobacteria bacterium | reverse complement strand
GTTATGGACCACCGGCACCACCAAGCCCCGGGGCGTGCCCACGGCAACGCCGATGTCGTAATGGTTTTTGTAGACAATGTCCGTTCCGTCGATTTCCGCATTGACCTCGGGGATTTCGCGCAAGGCGACGATCGCGGCCTTGACGAAAAAAGACATGAAGCCCAGCCGGACCCCGTGACGTTCCTGGTATTCGTCCCCGTATTGTTTGCGCAGGGCGATCACCGCCGACATATCCACTTCGTTGAACGTAGTCAACATCGCGGCGGTGTTCTGGGCCTGCTTTAGATGTTCGGCGATTCGCTGGCGGATGCGAGTCATGGCCACCCGCTCTTCGCGCGGGCCGGCCACGGCAGCACGAGCCTCTGACGTGAACGGTGTTGCGAGGGAGGGCGCGGCTGCACCCTTTTGGATGTGCGCCAGCACATCGCCTTTCAGCAGGCGGCCATCCTTGCCTGTTGCCGATATTTGGCTGGGGTCCAAATCGTTTTCGGCGACCAGGTTCCGCACGGCGGGCGAAAGCGCCGCTGCCGCCGCCTGGGGCGCGGGCGCCGGGGGCGGGGCAGCCTGAACCGGGGCCGGTGTGGGAGCGGGCGCAGGAGCAGGCCCCGGCTGAGGCGCGGGCGCTGGCGGAGCTGCAACTTCGCCAGCTTCGCCTTCTGCTATCGCACCCAGCAGGGCGTTGACTTCCACGGTCGCACCTTCTTGTGCCGCGATGCTCTCGACCTTGCCGGCGGCGGGAGACGGTACTTCCAAGGTCACCTTGTCGGTTTCCAACTCGACCAAGGGCTCATCCGCCGCGACCTGGTCGCCGGCGGCCTTGAACCATTTTGCCACCGTGGCTTCAGTGACGGATTCGCCCAGTGTCGGAACTTTTATATCAATGGTCATCATTCGCCTCGCGGCATGTTCATTCTTCCAAGGCGTCGTCGACTAGCTGCGCCAATTGTTGCTTGTGGTGGGCCATGGAGCCCGGGGCCGGCGCCGCCATTTCCGCAGGCCCGGCATAACAGGGGCGGGCCGTCTTGGAGCCAAGTTCGGCGAACAAATCTTCCAGACGCGGTTCGATAAACGACCATGAGCCAGCGTTCTTTGGCTCCTCTTGGCACCACACGATTTCGGCCTTGGGAAATCGCGACAGCTCCTCTGTCAGGGCCACATCGGGGAACGGATAAATCTGTTCCAAGCGCAGCACATAAACGTCATTGATGCCGCGCTTTTCCTTGGCGTCCAACAATTCGTAATAGACCTTGCCGGCGCACAACACCACCCGGCGGGTCTTATTGTCGGCTACCAAATCTTCATGGTCGTCCCACAGCACCCGGTGGAAGCTGCGGTCGCCGATGAAGTCTTCGAAGGTTGAGACCGCCCGCTTGTGGCGGAGCAATGATTTGGGCGACATCACGATTAACGGCTTGCGGAAATCCCGGTGCACTTGCCGGCGCAAGGCGTGGAAATAGCTGGCGGGCGTGGTGGGGTAAATTACCTGCATATTGTCTTCGGCGCACAGCTGCAAATAGCGTTCGGGCCTGGCGGAGGAATGCTCGGGCCCTTGGCCTTCTTGGCCGTGGGGCAACAACAGTACCAAGCCCGACATGCGCAGCCATTTGCTTTCCGCCGAGGCAATGAATTGGTCGATAATGACCTGGGCGCCGTTGGCGAAGTCGCCGAATTGCGCTTCCCACAGCACCAGGGCGTTGGGCTCCGCCAAGCTGAACCCGTATTCGAAACCGAGCACCGCCATTTCCGACAGCATCGAATCGAGCACCGTGTATTCGGCCTGCCCATCCGCGATGTTATTCAGGGGAATGTGCTTGGCCTCATCGGTTTGACTGGTCAGCACCGAATGGCGGTGGGAAAACGTGCCGCGGCCAGAGTCCTGGCCCGACAGCCGCACCGGGTGGCCTTCTAGCAGCAGCGTTCCAAAGGCCAATGCCTCGGCAGTGGCCCAATCGATCCCCGCGCCATTTTCCAAAGCTTCGGCCTTGCGGGTCATGACCCGGCGCAGGGTCCGGTGTAAATCGAAATCTTCCGGATATGCCGCCAGTGCCTTGCCAACCTTGACTAGGGCGGTTCGCTTCACCGAGGTTTTGCCGCGCCGGGCGCCACCACTGGCCCGCTTCATACCGGCCCATTTACCCTCTAACCAATCCGCCTTGTTGGGGCGATAGGACTTGGCCGCTTCAAATTCTTTCTCGAGATAGTCGTGGTGTTGCGAGGCCATGGCGTTGGCTTCTTCTTTTGTCATCACGCCCTCGGCGACAATGCGATCCGCATAAATTTGACGCACCGGCGGATGTTCGCCGATGGTTTTGTACATGACTGGCTGGGTAAATGACGGTTCGTCCCCTTCGTTGTGGCCAAACCGGCGATAGCAGAACATGTCGATGACCACATCGCGGCCGAATTTGATACGGAAATCGGTGGCGATTTTCGCCACGTGGGTCACGGCCTCTGGATCATCGCCGTTGACATGAAGGATTGGCGCCTGGACCCCCTTTGCCACGTCAGACGGATACGGCGACGATCGCGAAAATCCGGGATTCGTAGTGAAACCGATTTGATTATTGACGATCAAATGGATGGTGCCGCCGGTCTTGTAGCCCTTTAGTTCTGACAGCCCCAAGCATTCGGCGACGATGCCCTGGCCGGCAAAGGCGGCGTCCCCGTGCATCAGCACTCCCATGGCTTTTAAATAGTCATGGCCACCCTCGTGGGTTTGTTTTGCCCGCACCTTACCTGCCACCACCGGGTCGACGGCTTCCAAATGAGACGGGTTGGCGGTCAGGGACAAATGTAAGACATGGCCGTTGAACTCGCGGTCGGTGGATGTGCCGAGGTGGTATTTGACGTCGCCGGAGCCCTGAACATCGCCGGGCATGGACGGCACCCCTTCGAATTCAGACAGGATCGCCGAAACCGGTTTCTTCAAGGTATTCGCCAAAATATTCAGCCGGCCACGGTGGGGCATACCGATGACGACTTCTTCGACATTTTTTTGGGCGGCGCGGTCGGCGATGGCCTCCATCGCCGCGATCAAACTTTCCGCCCCATCAACGCCAAAGCGTTTGGTGCCGGTGTATTTCAGGCCCAAAAACCGTTCCAGCCCTTCGGCTTCCGTCAGCTGCTGTAACAACGCCCGTTTACTAGCCGGTGAATATTTCGGGTGAAACGCCGGATCTTCGATGCGCACCTGCAGCCAGGCCCGTTGCTCGGGAAACTGGATGTGCATGAATTCATAGCCGATGTTGGCGCTGTAAGTGCGTTCCAGAAAATCGCAAATCTCGCGCACCGTCATTTGCTCCTTGCCCAGAGCATTATCTAAAAAGATCGAGCGATCGAATTCGGCCTCGGCGAAGCCGTAATATTCCGGGGTCAATTCCGGGTGTGGCTCGTCACCGGTGAGGCCAAGGGGGTCAAGCTCGGCATCCAAATGACCGCGCACCCGAAAGGCGCGGATCAGCATGCGGGCGCGGATAATATCCATGGCGGCGGATCGGAAGTCCGATGCGTCGCGCAGGGTCTGGGAGACTTCTTCTTCGAATTGGAAGGTTCTGGCCCGGCCCCAACTGGCGCCACCATTTGTCGGTGGCGCCGGGTCGGGGGCTTCGCCGCCGAACAGTTCCTGCCAGGACGGGTCCACTGATTTTGGATCGCTGAGAAAGCGGAAGTACAGGTCTTCCACAAACGCGGCATCGGTGCCCGCAGGCAAGGGTCTTGGGTTACGTTCGTTTTCCATCCGTTCATCCCGCGGCATGGAGGGCCGCTCTCCTAAAGGCGGGCTCCGGTGCCGGGGGTGAGAGTTGGCGTCACCCGTTCAGCACCTTTTGCAAAGTTGCGCCGATTTCAGCGGGGGAATCCGCCACCGCTACTCCGGCACTGCGCAACGCTTCTTTCTTATCTTCTGCGCTGCCTTTGCCACCCGAAATAATCGCTCCCGCATGACCCATGCGCCGTCCCGGTGGCGCTGTAGCCCCTGCAATAAAGCTTACAATGGGCTTTTTAACCTTGTTTGTCTTAATGAATTCCGCAGCTTGGTCCTCGCTGGTGCCACCGATCTCTCCAATCATGACTATGGATTTGGTATCGCGGTCGGCAAGGAACAATTCCAAACAATCAATGTGGTTGGTGCCGTTGACGGGATCGCCGCCGATGCCGATGCAGGTGGTTTGGCCCAGACCGAGCGCGGTGGTTTGGTCGATAGCCTCGTAAGTGAGCGTGCCGGACCGGGAGACGATTCCCACGGAACCAGCTTTGAAAATCCTGTCTGGCATAATGCCAATGCCGCACTGGTCGGGCGTGACCAGCCCTGGCGTGTTGGGTCCAAGCAACCGGGTTTTCGATCCCCCCAGGGCGCGCTTGACCTTGACCATGTCCAACACCGGGATGCCCTCGGTGATGCACACCACCAGTGCCAGTTCCACTGCCATTGCTTCCAGCGCCGCGTCGGCGGCAAATGGCGGCGGTACATAAATCACTGATGCCGTTGCGCCGGTGGCCTCCACCGCCTCGGCCACCGTATCGAACACCGGCAACCCCAAATGGGTCGTGCCGCCCTTTCCCGGAGTCACGCCCGCCACGATTTTGGTGCCTTCTTTAATCGCCCGTTCAGAATGGAAAGTCCCTTGGGACCCGGTGAACCCCTGAACAATTACTTTGGTTTCAGAATCGATCAGGACTGACATCAGGCAGTTTCCCGGGTCGCGGAGACGATTTTTTCGGCGGCGTCGGACAATCCGTTCGCGGTAATGATGCTAAGCGGCGAGTCGGCCAATATCTTGCGGCCTTCTTCGACCTTGGTGCCTTCGAGCCGCACCACCAACGGCACCTTCAGCCCGATTTCGGCAGCGGCGGCCACGACACCCTCGGCAATGACATCGCAGCGATTGATCCCCGCGAACACGTTGACAAGAATGCCCCGGACGTTGGGGTCGGACAAAATGATTTTGAATGCTTGGATCACCCGGTCTTTGGGCGCACCGCCCCCCACATCCAGGAAATTCGCCGGATCGCCGCCATGGAATTTGATGATGTCCATGGTCGCCATTGCCAAGCCGGCGCCGTTTACCAGGCAGCCGATGTTACCGCCGAGTTTGATGTAATTCAGGTCGTTTTCTTGGGCCAAGATTTCCGCCGCGTTTTCCTCGCTTACGTCGCGCATGCTGGAAATCTCTTTGTGCCGGAACAGGCTGTTGTCGTCGAAATTTATCTTGGCGTCCAAGGCGACAATCCCGCCATCGGCGGTGACGGCCAGGGGGTTAATTTCGATCAGGCTAGCGTCGCAGGCGACGAAGGCGTTGTAGACAGCCATCATCAGTTTGCCCGCGGCCTGCACCCGGGGGCCCTTTAAGCCCAAGCCGAACGCCAGGGTCCGGCAATTGAATGGCTGCAGACCAGCGACGGGATCCACGGTGACCCCGAAAATTTTTTCCGGGGTGGCGGCGGCTACCTCTTCGACGTCCATGCCGCCTTCGGTGGAGGCCATTAATGTGACCCGGGACGTGGTCCGGTCAATCAACAGGCTCAGGTATAATTCCCGCGCAACATCAACACCTTGCTCAATATAGACCTTGTTGACCTGTTTGCCCTCGGGGCCGGTTTGGTGGGTCACCAGGGTCATCCCCAGGATCTTGGCGGCCGCTGCTTCAGCGTCTTCCGCCGATTTGGTGACCATGACGCCACCACCCTTGCCGCGCCCGCCCGCGTGAATTTGGGCTTTGACAACCCACACCGGGCCGCCGACGTCACCGACTACCCGGCCGATATCATCGGCCGTTTCCACCAAGCCACCGTTTGGCACGGCGACACCGAACTCCGCCAACAGACGCTTGGCCTGATATTCATGAACATTCATTGGCGATTGCCGCTTCTGCGGCCCCTGGCAAATGCCGCGCTCTAGCGGCTCTTGACGACTGCCGCCTTGAAGCGGCCGTGAATTGCATTGTGCGCGATCCGATCCGCGCGCACCGAGAAACTTATCGCACCGACCCGCGCGATGGCAACTTTTGCCTATTTTCGGGCCGCCGCCTTGGCTCTGGCGCGCGTGGCGCCGCTGCGTTTTCGTGTTCCCCGCATACTGGGGTCAAGTTTGCGTACCATGTTGACCAGCCCCCGCACCGCAGAAACGGATTTTTTGAAGGCTTCTTTTTCCGAGCGATTGAGCGCGACTTCAACCACCCGCTCCACCCCACCTGCGCCGATGACCACGGGCACGCCCACATACAATCCGCGCACCCCGTATTCGCCCTCCAGATACGCCGCGCAGGGCAGCACTCGGCGTTTGTCTTTCAAATACGACCCCGCCATCTGCACGGCAGCACTGGCCGGGGCGTAGTACGCCGACCCGGTTTTCAACAAGCCGACAATTTCCGCGCCCCCCGCCCGGGTGCGATCGACGATTTCGGCAATACGTTCCCTGGTGGTCCAACCCATCTTCACCAAATCAGGCAAGGGAATGCCCCCCACCGTTGAATACCGCGGCAGCGGTACCATGTCGTCGCCGTGACCGCCGAGCACAAAGGCGCTGACGTCCTCGACCGAGACGCTGAATTCCTCCGCCAAAAAAGTCCGGAATCGCGCAGAGTCCAGCACCCCGGCCATGCCCACCACCCGCTGGGGCGGCAGCCGGCTGGCCTGGCGGAACGCCCAGACCATGGCGTCCAGGGGATTAGTGATACAGATGACGAAGGCCCCAGGGGCGAAGCGGCCCACGCCCTCGGCCACCGCGCTCATGACTTTTAGGTTGATCGCCACCAGATCGTCGCGGCTCATACCTGGCTTGCGGGCGACGCCCGCGGTGATGATCACCACATCGGCGCCGCGAATGGCGCTGTAGCTTTTTGAGCCACGCAATTTGACGTCGACGCCTTCTACCGGCGCCGCCTGGCTGATGTCCAGCGCCTTGCCTTTGACCAGTCCGCGGACGATGTCGAACAAAACGATGTCGCCAAGTTCTTTCTGGGCAACAAGGTGGGCAAGCGTGCCGCCGATGTTGCCACCGCCGATCAGTGCGAGTTTTGGCCGCGCCATGGTGCAATCCTTATGAAAGTGAGACGGACACCACGAACCTGTGTCCGACGATCCCTGATTGTGGCCAACCAAATACCCACCCGGCAACCCTTAAATGGGTAGGAATTTGTGGGGGTTGTGCGGATTGCCGCAAAGCCCCATATCTGGCCTCAGAAAACTTAAACCTTGGGTCCCGCGTAAATGCCGGAAGAAACGCTGCAATTTCAGGCGGAAGTCAGCAAACTGCTGAAGATCGTCGCCAATTCTCTGTACAGCCAAAAAGAGATTTTCCTGCGGGAGCTGATCTCTAATGCGTCGGACGCTTGTGACCGGCTGCGTTACGAGGCGTTGACCAACCCGGATCTCATCGCCGGGGATTCGGAATTCCGCGTCACCCTGGCGGTGGACCGAAAGGCCAGGACGTTGACCGTTTCCGACAACGGCATCGGCATGACCCGAGACGAATTGATCAGCGATTTGGGCACGATCGCCCGGTCTGGCAGCGCCAAGGCGGTGGAGCAAATGACCGGCGACGAAACCGACGTGTCATTGATCGGCCAGTTCGGCGTAGGATTTTATTCTGCCTTCATCGTTTCAGACAAAGTCGACGTGATCAGCCGCCGCGCCGATGCAGAAGAAGCTTGGCGGTGGTCGTCATCGGGCGAGGGCGAATTCGCCATCGCCGAGGCCGAGCGTGGGAGCCGGGGGACGTCAGTCGTTGTTCATTTGAAAACCTCTGAAAAGGAGTTCTTGGACACCGAGCGCCTAAGCACCATCGTCAAAACCTATTCGGACCATATCGGGCTGCCGGTGGTTTTGGAGTCAGCGACCGCGGGTGAAGCCCCACGTACCCTGAACGAAGCGTCGGCCCTGTGGACCCGCCCGGCAAAAAGCATCACCAAGGAACAATATAAAGAATTCTACCACCACACCGCCCATGCCTATGACGATCCATGGGCGGTGATCCACGCCAGGGCTGAGGGCCGCATCGAATATGCGATGCTGCTGTATGTGCCGGGGGCGAGGCCCTTGGATTTGTTCCAACCCGAGCGCAAGCCCCATGTGCGGCTGTACGTGCGCCGGGTGTTCATCACGGACGACTGCGAAGCGCTGTTGCCGTCCTATCTGCGGTTCGTCAGGGGCGTGGTTGACACCGAAGATCTGCCGTTAAATGTCAGCCGGGAATTGCTCCAAGACAGTCCCATTTTGGCGAAGATCGGCAGCGCGGTGGTCAAGCGGGTTCTGCGCGAGCTGGAAAAACGGGCCGGGAAAAAACCCGAGGAATACGCGGAGTTTTGGGGAAATTTCGGGTCTGTGCTGAAGGAAGGCATTTACGAAGACGCCGCCCGCCGCGATCAATTGCTGAAACTTGCCCGCTTCCAAAGCACCGCGGGGCCGGACCTGACATCGCTGGCCGATTACATCGGCCGCATGAAGGACGGCCAGGAAACGATCCACTACATTGCCGGCGAAGATACCGACAAGCTGATCGCCAGCCCGCATTTAGAGGGGTATTTGGCCCGGGATATCGAGGTCCTGCTTCTGCCCGACGCCATCGACGAATTTTGGGTGCCGACGGTTGGCGAATTCGAAGGCAGGAAATTCGTTTCGGTGACCCAAGGGGAAGCCGAACTCGAGCCCCTCAGTGATGCCGACAAGGAGGAGACGGACAACCCTGAGGAAGAGACAACGCCCAAGGGCGAGCTCAGCACCCTGATCGCGCTGTTGAAGCAATGTTTGGGCGACCAGGTCAAGGACGTGCGGACCACGGACCGCCTGCGGGAGAGCCCTGTATGTTTGGTGGCGGGGGCCAGCGATCTGGATCGACATCTTGCCCGGATGCTGAAGCAGCATGGCCAATTGGAGCAGCCCCCGGCAAGCGGCATTCTTGAGATTAACCCCCGCCATCCGCTAATCAAGGGTTTGGCGGCGGCGGCAGGAAAGCCAGGGGCCAGCGACACCCTGGCCGACGCCGCCCAGTTGTTGTTGGATCAGGCCCGGATCATTGACGGTGAACTTCCGGCCGATCCCGCGGCGTTTTCCCGGCGCATGGCCGACGTCATGGCCGCGGCGCTTTCTCGTTAATTTAGTTCAGGTGAATCCGGTTAGCGCCGAGAATGGGGCCGTTCCCGGCCATCTGGACGATGAACACGCTACTGTCGAAATTAGCCCCAAGAATGTCGTCGCCAATGGCAAAATCGACCGCGTCCCCATCCCAAATTCCCAGGCGGTCAATCCGGCGGACAACGTTTACGTACGAAATCGTCGTACCCATGTTTTCACCGCGCAAAATCTCGACGTCGTGGCGGGTGTCGTACAGCACGACCCAGACATCCGCTACGCCCTCAAACGGTGCCCGTTCCAACCTCAGATAAAGCCCGTCTTCTTGGGGGATCAACATTGGGTTCGCGACGACATCAACTGATTTGCCCTGAGCGGCGGCAATCGCGGCCATGACCGCGGCGCGATCTGACCCGGCGATTTGGGCGACGCCATCCACAACAATTTGCGGCGTGTAGACGGATCGCAAGCTAAACGGTTCCATATAGGCGCGTTGGCGTTCCGTCGTGATCTCATCGGCGAAGGTGTCCGCCCAGCCCAGGTAGTCCCAGTAATTGACGTGGAATCCCAGGACAATCAGGTTGTCTGATTCCTCGATCGCAGCCAGATCCATCAGCAAAGCGTCGGCGGGGGGACAGGCGTTACAGCCCTGGGAGGTGAACAGTTCCACAACTGTTACGGCCTCGCCAGCCAGCGCCGGGCCGGGCGCCGCCGCGACCAACACCGCAAAGGCCGCCGCGCTAAAAAGGGATCCGCTTTTGGTCATACCCATTGATCTAGAAGCGTCCTGGGCTCCGCGCCAATCAAAAGTCGGTGAAATTTCGCCAGTTCAGGATGAATCGGCGTCCAACAGCGTGCGCAAGACGAAGGGAAGCACGCCACCGTGGCGATAATAGTCCAGTTCAATCGCGGTATCGATGCGGCATAGCACCTTGATGTCCGCGACCTCACCATTAGCGCGCTCGATTTGGCAGGAAAGTTCGGTCGCCGGAGCCAATCCGATGGAAATCCCAGAAATGTGAAGGACTTCGCTGCCATCTAGGCCCAGGGATTTGCGGGTTTGGCCGCCAGTGAATTCTAGCGGCAACATCCCCATCCCGATCAGGTTGGACCGGTGGATGCGCTCAAAACTTTCAGCAATGACGGCCCGAACCCCCAACAATTTCGGCCCCTTGGCGGCCCAATCCCGAGACGAACCAGCGCCGTAGCCCTTGCCGGCCACCACCACCAGCGGCACGCCGTCGTCCTGATACGCCATGGCCGCCTGGAAAATGGACATTTCGGCCTCGTCCGGCATGTGGCGGGTGACGCCGCCCTCGGTGTCCGGGGCCATTTCATTGCGGATGCGAATGTTGCCAAAAGTGCCCCGCATCATGACCTCGTGATTGCCGCGCCGGGCCCCGAATGAATTGAAGTCCCTTTGGTCAACGCCTAGATCGGCCAGGTACGCCCCTGCCGGACTGGCTGCCTTAAAAGACCCCGCGGGGGAAATGTGATCGGTGGTGATGGAATCACCCAGCACCGCCAAAACCCGCGCGTTCGTAATGTCCTCCAAAGGGCCGGGATCGCGGGTCATGCCATCAAAAAACGGCGGCCGGCGGACATAGGTGGACTGGTCTTCCCAGCGGTAGAGCAGGCCCTGATCCACGGGGATCGCCTGCCATTCGGGAGTGCCGGCAAAAACATCGGCGTAGCGCGCCCGGAACATCTCCGGTGTCACAGCCTTGGCAATCGCCGCGGAAATCTCGGCGTTAGTGGGCCACAGATCGCGCAAATAAACGTCGTTGCCGTCCATGTCCGAGCCAATGGGGTCATTGATTAGGTCCAAAGTCATGGTCCCGGCAATTGCATAGGCCACCACCAGGGGCGGCGACGCCAGATAGTTGGCCCGGGTATCCGGATTGACCCGGCCCTCGAAATTTCGGTTTCCGGAAAGAACCGATGCCGCCACCACGTCGCCGTCGTGAATGGCGCCACCGATCGCGGGGTCCAAGGGCCCGGAATTGCCTATGCATGTCGTGCAGCCATAGCCCACCAGATTAAACCCCAGCGTATCCAGGGCATCTTGCAAACCGGCTTTCGCTAAATAGTCCGTGACGACCTGGGATCCCGGCGCCAACGAGGTCTTGACCCAAGGTTGCACGGACAGGCCGCGCTCCACCGCGTTGGCCGCCAACAATCCGGCAGCCATCATGACGCTGGGGTTTGATGTGTTGGTGCAGCTGGTAATGGCGGCGATGACCACGGCTCCATCCGCCAAGTCATAATCCTGGCCCGCGACCGGCGTCCCAGGGCGTTCAATTTCGTGCCCGGCGTCGGCGACCACATCCTTGAATGCCACGGCCGACCCGGCCAGCTCGACCCGGTCTTGGGGGCGTTTTGGCCCGGCCAAGCTGGGAGTGACCGTGGCGATATCCAGGCGCAGGACATCTGTATATTCGGGGTCGGGCACCGTGCCGTCCCGCCAAAGCCCTTGGGCCCGGGCATAGGTTTCCACTAATTCAATCCGCTCCGGGTCCCGGCCCGACAACGTCATGTAGGCGATCGTTTCCTGATCAATGGGGAAGAACCCGCACGTCGCGCCATATTCCGGCGCCATATTCGCGATGGTGGCGCGGTCGGCCAAGGACAGCTCGGCAATGCCGGGGCCAAAAAATTCAACAAACTTGCCAACGACGCCCTTGGCCCGAAGCATTTCAACCACCCGCAGCACCAAATCGGTGGCCGTGGCGCCTTCGGGCAATGCGCCGGTAAGCTCAAACCCGAGGACGTCCGGGATGAGCATCGAAATCGCCTGACCCAGCATCACCGCTTCGGCCTCGATCCCGCCAATCCCCCAACCCAAAACAGACAGCCCGTTGATCATGGTGGTGTGGCTGTCGGTGCCGACCACGGTGTCCGGAAAGGCGTAAAGCTCGCCGCCCAACTGCCCGGTCCAAACCACCTGGGCCAGATGCTCCAAATTCACCTGATGGCAAATGCCGGTACCTGGCGGGACCACGCGAAAATTATCGAACGCCGCTTGACCCCAGCGCAGAAACTCATAGCGCTCGCGGTTGCGCCGCATTTCCAACTGGGTGTTGCTGCCCAGGGCGCCACCATGGCCGAACTGATCGACCGTGACCGAGTGATCGATGACCAAATCCACTGGCGCCAACGGGCTGATGCGCCGGGGATCGCCGCCAAGCGCCGCCATGGCATCGCGCATCGCCGCCAGGTCGGCCACCGCGGGAACGCCCGTGAAGTCCTGCATCAGAATGCGCACCGGGCGAAAATTGATTTCTCCACCGCCAATCCCACCGGCAACCGCCTTCAGGGCGTCCATTTCCGCCACCGGATCGTTCAAATGCCGCAGCAGATTTTCCAAAAGCACCCGCAACGACCGGGGGGTGCGCGACAAATCCCCAAGGACTTCCTCGGCGGCGGGCAAACTAAAATACCGATACGTGGTTCCAGCAACGTCGAGCGTGCGGCGGATGTCAGGAAATTCAGTCACCAAGTACTCCCAATTCCAGGGTGGGTGTAGGGCACAATATTAATGTGGTCCGCACTGATACCATGGCCAGTGTTAAATTCCAGCAAAGGCCCCGATTGTCGAAGCTTTGTGGAATCCACAACATTTGGGTGACGGACCCGGCGTGAACGTGCTTGGGTGCGCCGGTGACCTTTGCCGGTAAAGATCTGACCTGCGTCCGCGGCGGGCGCGTCGTTTTCCGATCTCTTAGTTTCCAGGTGGTGGCGGGGGGCGTGTTGGTGTTGGGCGGCCCCAATGGCAGCGGAAAATCCAGTTTGCTGCGCTTGGTTGCCGGCTTCCAGCCCCCAGCGCACGGATCGTTCCTGTGGGACGACCTGCCGGTGACGGACGACCGTGACGGTCACCGGGCCCGCGTCGCCTATGCCGGACATTTGGATGCTGTAAAGCCCGCCCTGACGGTGACCGAAGGCTTGGGCTTTTGGGCCCGCCTTGGCGGCGACGCTGGTGCCCAGCAAATTGAGAAAGCGCTCGAACGGTGGGGTTTGGCGCCGATCGCTGATCTTCCCGGGGCCTATCTTTCGGCTGGCCAGCGCAGACGCCTAAACCTCGCGCGGCTTTCGTTGACCAACGCCAAACTGTGGCTGTTGGATGAACCCACGGTATCCCTCGACGATGCGGCCGTACACACATTGATGGGGGTGATCAGCGACCACCAAGCCAACGGCGGGCGGGCGATGATCGCAACCCATACTGATCTGGACCTTGAAGCCACCGACACCCTGAACCTGGAGCCGTTCGCGGTGACCCAGATGGACGGGTTGTCGTGACCGGGTTCACCGCGATCGTTCGCCGGGATATCCGGTTGGCCCTGCGCCACGGCAGCGGGACGTATTGGACACTGATGTTTTTCCTGCTGACGGTGACCCTTTTCCCTTTGGCCGTGGGGCCGGAATTGGCGATTTTGGGCCGGATCGCTGCGGGCGTGGTTTGGGTGACCGCCATGCTCGCCGCCATGCTTTCCCTCGATCGGCTGTTCCAGGCGGATTTCGAGGACGGCAGTCTGGAATTGCTGGCCCTGGCGCCGGTACCGCTTGAGCTCACTGTCCTGGCCAAATGCACCGCCCATTGGATCACCACGGGTCTGCCTCTGGCAGCGGCGGCGCCAATGATGGGGCTGCTGCTGAACATGGACCCAGCGGGTTTTCCGGTTTTGATCGCTGGTATGGCGCTTGGCACACCGGTGTTGAGCCTGATCGGCGGTATCGGCGCGGCGCTCACCGTTGGCATCCGCCGGGGCGGGGTGCTTTTATCACTGCTGGTTCTACCGCTGTATGTGCCGACCCTGATTTTCGGCGTGATCGCGGTTGATGAGTCGGTGAACGGCCTCGGCGCCCGGCCCCACTTGTTGCTGCTCACCGCGATGCTGTTGGCGGCCGTGGCACTTGCGCCGTGGGCCTCCGCCGCGGCACTGCGGTTGAATATGGAATAACCCGAACAGTCACCATGTCGTGTTGATAAAGGCGCGGAAATCCGCGATAAAATAGGCCTATGGTCAATTTACACGCCCTTGCGAACCCGGGCCGCTTTATGCGTCTCAGCGGCGCATTTCTACCCTGGCTGGGGGCCGCAACGGCGGCTCTTCTGGCGTGGGGATTGTACGATGGGCTGTTGGTCGCACCTCCCGATTACCAGCAGGGCGAAACGGTCCGGATCATGTATGTGCACGTGCCCAGCGCCTATATGGCCATGTTCATTTTTGGCAGCATGGCGCTTGCCAGCGCGATCGCACTGATCTGGCGCCATCCGGTGGCCGATATTGCGGCAAAGGCGTCCGCACCGATCGGCCTGGGTATGACCGCCGCCGCCTTGGCAACCGGGATGCTGTGGGGCCAGCCCATGTGGGGGACGTTTTGGGTTTGGGATGCCCGGCTGACCTCGGTGCTGCTGTTGTTCTTTATTTATCTTGGTTACATGGCTTTGTGGGCAGCCATCGAAGACCCGGAGCGGGCAGGCAAAGCCGCCGCGATCTTGGCGCTTGTGGGGTCGGTCAATTTGCCGATCATCCATTTTTCGGTGGAATGGTGGAACACGCTGCACCAAGGCCCCAGCGTTTTGATGGCCGGGGGTTCGACGATCGATGGGCCCTTCTTGCGGCCTATGTTCATCATGCTCGGTGCGTACACGCTGTTTTATTTCACAGTACTGATTTGGCGCATGCACCAGGAAATCATTGCCCGTCGAATACGTTCGATGCAGCTCGTGCAGGCCCAAGGCTAGACAGCAAGCGACGGCCAGCACGACCAACAGGTTCGAGGCTAGTATGGCGACATATTTTGAAATGGGCGGATACGCATGGTTTGTCTGGCCGGCCTATGGCTTTAGCGCGGCCATCATGATTGGACTGGTTGCTTCCAGCCTGACTGCGCTGCGCCGGGACAAGAAAATCCTCGCGGCCCTGGAAGCTAACGATCCGCGCCGGGCCATGCGCCAAGAAGCGAAGGCGGCGACCCCGCAAACAACAGAGCCCGCACAGCCCGCGCAAACCACCGAGGCCGCCAGTGACGCGTAAACGCCAACGTATGATTTTCGTCTTCACCGGCCTGATTTCGCTGGGCGTGGCCACCGGCCTGGTGTTGTTGGCGC
>JAKZSO010000067.1:0-11470 GCA_047517625.1 Alphaproteobacteria bacterium | reverse complement strand
ATGTTGTCTACCTGGCTGAGCACGCCACGGTCACCGGCGCGGAAATTCTGATGGGGTTGGGCCTAGGCACGGTGGTCGGCGTCGTCAGTGCGTTGGCGATTATTTCCTTCGCCCCGGCCCGGCGCTGGCTGATGCCGGTTTTGGTGGTGAGCCAAGCCGTGCCGGTGTTCGCCTTGGCGCCACTACTGGTTCTGTGGCTGGGCTATGGCATGGCATCCAAAGTAACCATGGCGGCGCTGATCATCTATTTCCCCGTGGCCACGGCGTTCTTGGATGGCTTGCGCCGCACCGAGCCCGGGTGGTTGGACCTGGCCCAAACCATGACCGGGGGCAATCGACCATTAGCCGTGCTGCGGCACATTCGCATTCCCGCCGCCCTGCCGGGCCTGGCGTCGGGGCTGCGGGTCGGCGCCGCCGTCGCCCCGATTGGCGCCGTGATTGGCGAATGGGTGGGGTCGGGTGCGGGCCTTGGTTACGTCATGCTGCATGCCAATGGCCGCATGCAAACCGATTTGATGTTTGCGGCCCTGGCGACTTTGGCGGCGCTGGCGTTGGCGACCTATTTCACGGTCGATTGGGGATTGCGGCGGATGATTCCATGGCAGGCAGAGTCCGGTCCGGGCGACCGCCAAGCTTCAGGAGGATGACAATGCGGGCAAAATTGCTGGCGATTTTGATGGTGGCGTTTTTGCCAGCAGCCATCACACCCGCTTCGGCTCAGGAAACCCTGACGCTGATTCTCGATTGGTTCATCAACCCCGATCATGGGCCGATTTTCGTGGCCCTTGAACGCGGGTACTTCGCCGATGCGGGGCTGGAGGTCGAGATCATCGCGCCGGCCGACCCCAACGACCCGCCAAAACTGGTGGCGGCGGGCCGCGCCGATTTGGCCATCACCTATCAACCCCAGCTGTACATGGCGGTGGCCGAGGGCCTGCCGTTGCGGCGGATCGCGACCTTGGTAGCGACCCCACTGAATTCTTTAGTCGTTCTGAAAAGTGGGCCGATCCAATCCATCGCCGACTTGGCCGGGCGCAGAATAGGATTTTCGGTGGGGGGGTTCGAAGACGCCCTGTTGGGGGCCATGTTGGAGCGCCACGGGTTGACCCTGGATGATGTGGAACTGGTGAACGTCAATTTCTCTCTTTCCCCCGCTTTGATTTCAGGCCAGGTCGATGCGGTGATCGGCGCCTTTCGCAATTTCGAACTCAATCAAATGGACATCGTCGGCCGCCCGGGCCGGGCGTTTTTTGTCGAGGAAGAGGGCGTTCCCGCTTATGACGAACTTATCCTGGTGGCCAACGCCGATCGCCTGGACGATCCCCGGCTGGGGCGGTTCGTCGCCGGGCTGGAGCGCGCGGTGCAATTCATGGTCAACCATCCGGACGAGGCCTGGGCGCTGTTCATAAAAGGCCGCGACGAACTGGACGACGACCTGAACCGCCGGGCATGGGCCGACACCCTGCCCCGCTTCGCGCTGCGCCCGGGCGCGTTGGACCAGGGACGCTACATTCGATTTGGAGAATTCATGAAAGCCCGGGGCTTGATCCCCGAGGTCTTAGCGGTGAACGCCTACGCCGTGGAGTTGCCTATTCCGGCTGCTCCATAAGTTCAATTTCTGCAACCTGGGGGCCCTTGGGGCCCTGGCCGACCCGGACCCTCAAGACCTGACCGGGAAGCAATTCTTCGATCCCCACTTTGCGCAGGGCCTTGATGTGAACGAACACATCCGCGGTTCCTTCGCCCCGGGTGACGAAGCCATATCCTTTTTCGCCGTTGAACCATTTGGCCGTGGCTTCAAAGAAATCGCCTTCGGCCTCGACGGACGGGAAATCGTCCGGCGTGCGGGTGTCGCGTTCCTCTATCGGCACAGAGGTGCTGGTGTCCACCGAGACAACACGAACCGCTTGCAACCCTTTCGGGCCACGAACCGCTTCACACGTTATCGTCGTGCCCTGTTCTACCGCTTCGTGCCCGGCCTGACGCAAGGCCGAATGATGGATGAACACGTCCCCCGGCATTTCGTCCGGGGTGATAAATCCATAGCCCTTTACTGCGTTGAACCACTTTACGCGCCCGATAACACTAAACGATTCTTGCCCAGCCTCAGCGGTAACCTGCTCTATTTCGCCCATATTCTTAGGGCCTTTACCCCCCTGCCCTCTGCCAAACATAAACCGGCAGCGGGAACCTTCGCACCTTTCAAGGCAAATCACAACCGATCATTAACCAAGCCCGGCGGCGCCCCAAGCCTGACATCCCGTGGTGCTGGCAACGGCGCGTCTGGCGTACTACCCTACAGATCGGCGGCAGGTGTTGATCGCCGGGCGGCGCGCGCCGGTCACCAAATGTTGGGTTGGGTTTTGCTGGGTACCGGCAGTTAGGGGGCCGCCTTGTTCCACGCGATAAGCCTTGCAGCCGTGCTTTACGGTGTCTGGCTGCTGTTGTCAGGCCATTACACCCCATTCTTGCTGGGACTGGGTGGCATTTCCACCGGCCTGGCCGTTGCCATTGCGTTGCGCATGGATGTGGTCGACCGGGAAGGCCACCCCATGCACCTTGGCCTGCGGATCCTCTGGTACTGGTTTTGGCTGTTGGTTCAGGTTATGCGCGCGAACGTCGACGTGGCCCGCCGGGTGCTTGGACCGTCGTTGCCAATCTCCCCCCGAATGTTCCGGGTCCGCGCGACCCAGCGCACTGACCTCGGCCGAGTGATTTATGTCAATTCCATAACGCTAACTCCAGGTACGGTAAGCGTGGAATTGGAGGGATCCGAGATCCTTGTCCATGCCCTGACCACCGAGGCCGCCAATGATTTACGCGAGGGCACGATGAACCGCCTTGTGGTTGCAGTGGAGGGCAATAGGTGAGCCTGAGCCTGGGCGGAACCGAAATGTTCGCCGTCGCGGCATTGGCTGTGATTGCCACGATGGCTCTGGCTTTGGCCCGGGCCGTGATGGGCCCCACCGTCTATGACCGGGTGTTGGCGGTGAACATGATGACCACCAAAACCACGTTACTGATCGCCTTGCTGGGGTTTTTGGCCGGCCGGCCAGAGTTCCTCGACATCGCCTTGGTCTATGCCTTGATCAATTTTATCAGCGTCGTCGCTGTGTTGCGGCTGTTCGGGCGGCGGGTGTGACCGTCGGCGCCGCCCTGGACCTGGTCAGCTGGGGGCTGTTGCTGAGCGGCGGATTTTTCGCCGTGGCTGGGGGCATCGGCATGATCCGCCTGCCCGATTTTTACACCCGCCTTCATGCCTCGGGCATCACCGACACCGGCGCCGCCTACCTGATTTTGGCGGGATTGATGATCCAGGGCGGCCTGACGCTCATCACCGTCAAATTGGTGTTGATCGGGTTCTTTATGTTCTTCACAAATCCGGCGGCCACCTATGCGTTGGCCGCCGCCGCCCACCGCTCCGGGATCGAGCCAACCGGCGCCGAGGGCGCGGCAGCGTCAAGGCCTGGGGTTGCTGACGCCACCGCGCCGGAGCCCCACTCTGACGCCGAGCCGACAGAGCAACGGGGAGCGCCGTCATCACAACCCTAGTCAATGTCTCCTTGCTGGCGTTTTTGGTGGTGGTGGCGTTTGCGATCATCCGCCGCAGAAGCCTGATCGCCACGGTCATGCTGTCGAGCTTTTTCAGCCTGCTGATGGCCGGAACCTTCGTGCTGTTGGATGCCGTGGACGTGGCTTTTGCCGAGGCCGCGGTTGGCGCCGGTATTACGACGGTGCTGCTGCTGAGCGCTCTGGCAATTACCAGCTCGGTCGAGGTGCAGCCGCTGAAATCTCATTGGCTTGCGCTGGTCCTGACTCTGGCCACCGCCGGCGTGCTGTTTTATGGGGCCTCGGACTTGCCGGCGTTCGGCGATGCGGCGGCGCCGGCCCAGCGCCACGTGGCGCCCAGGTATTTGGAGCGGGCTGAGTTGGAAACCGGCATCCCCAACGTCGTGACCGCGGTGCTGGCCAGCTATCGCGGCTTTGACACCCTGGGCGAGCTTACGGTGGTGCTGACCGCTGGCGTCGGCGTCATGCTGTTGATGACCCCCGGGGTCCGGCGCCGGAAAAAGCCGGGCGAGGCCGACGAATGAATACCCAGCATCTCATTGTTCGGGTGGTGTCCAAGCTGCTGATCCCACTGATTTTGCTGTTTGGGCTTTATGTCCAATTCCACGGGGAAACGGGTCCCGGCGGCGGCTTTCAGGCGGGGGTGATCTTCGCCGCCGGGTTCATTCTGTATGCCCTGGTGTTCGGCCCGGAACCCGCCAGGCGCGTCGCCCCGGAATGGCTGGTCAGCACGCTCATGGCTTTGGGGGTGCTGCTGTATTTTGGCACCGGGGCTGCCTCGTTTTTCTTCGGCGCCAACTTTTTGGAGTATGGCGTTCTGGGCGCGGATTTTGTCGCCGGCCAAAAGATGGGGATTTTCCTGGTCGAGCTGGGAGTCGGCATGACGGTCTCCGCCGTCATGGTCGCCATCTATCTGGCCTTTGCCGAGGTCGATGGTTAGCCAATGGTGGCGTTCCTGGGGGTCTATAACTATTGGATTTTCATCACCCTGATGATGATCGGCCTGTACATCGTCATCGTCCGCGGAAACCTGGTGAAAAAGATCATCGGCCTGAACATTTTTCAGTCATCGGTTTTTCTGTTCTTCATTTCGGTCGGTAAAATCTCGGACGGCACGGCGCCGATAATTTTGCACGGCGGGGCTGATGCGATTTATTCCAATCCCCTGCCCCACGTACTGATCCTGACCGCCATCGTGGTGTCGGTTTCGACCTCGGCGTTGGCGTTGAGTTTGGTTGTCCGCATCCACCGATCCTATGGCACCATTCAGGAGGATTTGATCCGAGAGGCGGAGCGCGCCCCGTGATCTCGGCCCAGCTACCCGCGCTGCAAGTGGTCTTGCCACTGTTTGCCGCGCCTCTGGCTATTCTGCTGCGCCGGGGCAACCTGGCCTGGGTGCTGGCCCTGGCGGTGACGTGGATCGCCTTCGCGATTTCGTTGGCGCTGCTGGTGCAAGTCCTGGACAACGGCCCAATCCGATATTTCTTCGGCGGCTGGGCACCGCCGTGGGGGATCGAATACCGCATCGATGCTTTGAACGCCTTCGTCCTGGTCATCGTCGGCGGGATCAGTTCGGCCGTGCTGCTGTTTGCTGGACCCAGCGTGCGAAAAGAAATCGGCGAAGGCCACCAGCATCTTTTTTACGCCCTGGTGATGCTGTTGCTGACAGGCCTGTACGGCATCGCCATTACCGGTGATGCGTTCAACGTTTTCGTTTTTCTGGAAATCGCATCCCTTGCGTCCTACGCCCTGATCGCCATGGGCAAGGACCGCCGGGCACTCACCGCGGCCTTTCAGTACCTGGTGCTGGGTACGGTCGGCGCCACGTTTATTCTGATCGGCATCGGCCTGCTGTACGCCATGACCGGGACGCTGAACATGGCCGACATGGCCGAGCGCATCCACGGCATCCATGGCTCGCGCACGGTTCTGACGGCGTTCGCTTTTCTCACCGTCGGGATCGCCCTGAAGGCCGCCGTATTCCCGTTGCACTATTGGCTGCCGGGGGCCTACGCCTACGCGCCGTCTGTGGTCAGCGCATTGCTGGCTGGGACCGCCACCAAGGTCGCCGCCTATTTATTGCTGCGCTTCATCATGATTTTCGGCGCCGACTTCGCCTACGTTGCACTGCCCCTGGGCGCCGCCATTGCAGTCCTGGCGGCCATCGGAATTCTCATTGCTTCGGCCAGCGCCGTCTTCCAAAACGACGCAAAACGCCTGTTGGCCTTCTCCAGCGTCGCCCACATCGGCTACGTCATTCTGGGGGTTGGCCTGGGAAATGCCAGCGGCCTCACCGGCGGCATCCTTCACATGTTCAACCACGCCATGGCTAAGGGCGCGGTGTTCTTGGCCATGGGCTGTGTGATGCTGCAAGTCGGCGCCACCCACCTCAACACGCTGAGTGGGTTGGCCAAACGCATGCCCTGGACCATGGCCGGATTTACCGCCGCGGGCCTGAGCTTGATCGGCGTGCCGTTGACGGCCGGGTTCGTCAGCAAATGGTACTTGGTCACCGGCGCCATTGAGCGCGCGTGGTGGCCGCTGGCAGTGGTCATCGTTGCCAGCTCCATCCTGGCCGTGTGGTACATCTGGCGGATCATCGACGCCGTGTATTTTGGCCCGCCGAACCCCGCCGCCGAAGGCATCCAAGAAGCCCCCTTGATCATGGTCCTGCCGTTGTGGGCGCTGGCCGCCGGATCGGTTTACTTCGGCATCGATTCGTCGTTTCCCGTAGCGGTGGCTGGAAAAGCCGCGGCGCTTGTCCTGGCCCAAATGCCATGACCGAATCCTGGATTATCTCCGCCGCGCTCCTGACCCCGCTGCTCGGCGTGTTGGCAATCGCGGTTTTTCGCCACAGGCCAAACCTGCGGGAAGGGGCAAGCCTGGTCGCCGCCGCCGTACTGTTCGCCTTGGCCGTGTCGTTGGTCCCAGGCGTCGCGAACGGCGACCGCCCGGCGTTGATTTTGTTCGAATTTTTGCCGGGGATTTCGTTGGGGTTTCGGGTTGAGCCTTTGGGGCTGGGGTTCGCCCTGATCGCCAGTTTCTTGTGGTTCGTCACCACGGTCTTTTCCATCGGTTATATGCGCGCCCACAACGAGAGCAACCAAACCCGGTTCTACATTTTTTTCGCCCTGGCGTTGGGGGCCGTCACCGGCGCCGCGTTCGCCTCGAACTTGATCACGCTGTATGTGTTTTACGAGGCCCTGACCCTGTCGACGATCCCCTTGGTGACCCACAACGGCGGCGAGGAAAGCCGCCGGGCCGGGCGGGTTTACGTCGGCCTGCTGCTGGGTACATCGCTGACCATGATGCTGGTGGCGATCGCCTGGATATGGATCTTGACCGGCACCACCGATTTCGTCCCCGGCGGGGTGTTCGTCAGCGGTGGCGCACTGCTTTTCGGCGTGACACCCGGGATCTTGGCGGCGTTGCTTGTGCTGATGGTACTGGGCACCGGCAAGGCGGGGTTGATGCCGTTTCACCGCTGGCTGCCGGCGGCCATGGTCGCCCCCACCCCGGTCAGCGCTTTGTTGCATGCGGTGGCGGTGGTCAAACTAGGGGTGTTCACGGTCCTGAAAGTCACGATCTACACCTTCGGGGTTGAGACGTTGGCGAGTTTTGGCATCGGCCGGGCGTTGATGTACCTGGCCGCCTTCACACTCATCGCCGCCGGAATTTTTGCCCTGCGTGAAGACAACCTGAAACGGCGGCTGGCCTATTCCACCATCAGCCAGCTCGCCTACATCGTCTTGGGTGCCATGTTGGTCACCAAAATTGGCGCCATTGCCGGGGGCATGCACATCGCCGCCCACGCGTTTGCCAAGATCACGCTGTTCTTTTGCGCCGGCGCGGTGATGGTGACCCTCCACAAAACCAAGGTCTCGGAAATGAATGGCGTCGGCCGCATCATGCCCATCACCATGACCGCATTCCTGGTGGCCAGCCTTAGCGTTGCCGGGCTGCCGTTCACCGGCGGCTTTTGGGGCAAATGGTATTTGGCTCTGGCCGCGTTGGACAGCGATCAGATCGTTATGTTCTTGGTGATTTTAGGGGGCTCGCTATTATCCCTCGGGTATTTGCTGCCCCCCGCTGTGCGGGCGTTTTATGGCGGCCCGCGCAACCAGGCCGGCCCCGGGCAAGCAACAGTTATGGCGGGGGAGGCGCGGTGGCCGATGGTGGCGGCGGTCAGTCTCACCGCATCAATTTCCGTGCTGTTATTCTTCGCCGCCGAGCCCATTTTTGGATTCTTGGACACCATCGATTTCCGGGGGTTTTAGACGGCCGCCATGACCACTGAACCCGAAACAGGCGAACCCCCGCCCGAGCCGCCGCGGTTTTTGGACAAGCCCGGCAACGTCAAGGGCGTGTTGTGGGGATTTCTCGGGGCTTGCATCGCCATTGTCGGCTACGAAATTTACCGGCCGCTTGGCAGCAGTGTCACACTGGAAGACGGAGGCGAAGCCGTCCACCATCTGGCTGAGCGCGCCGCATCCCTGGAGTTTGTCGGCTCGTTCGCGCTGTACGGGTTCGTTTCCTGCGTCGCCCTGGTGATCATGGGCAAAGGCCTGCGCCGGCTGACCATGCGGTCCGAGGACTTTTACGACCCGGATGACGCGAAGACTTCCGATGGCGATCAAAAACCCGGCGACGAGGCGACCTGATGGTCCGCGAGGCATTTCCCCTTGCAATCGAATGGGGCACCATTTTGGGCTTGCCCCCGGCGCTCATCTTTTTCACCGGGGCGTTGTTGATCGCGCTGGTAAGGGGCCGCTACCATGTTGGCGCCCGCCAGACGATCATGATTTTGACGCCCCTGGTTGGCCTATGGAATTTGACATCGCTGGGGCCGGGAGAATCCTGGACCTACGCCGTGTTCGATATGGACTTGTCGTTGTTGCGGGTCGACCGGCTCAGCCTGTTGTTCGGACTGCTGTTCCATGTCGGCGCCCTGCTCGGTGTCATCTACGCCTTGAAAGTCAAAGACTCGGTCCAGCAGGTAGCGGCTTTGACTTACGCCGGCAGCGCTCTTGGCGCGGTTTTCGCCGGCGACTTCCTGACTTTGTTCTTTTTCTGGGAGGCCATGGCGGTCTCGTCGGCGTTTCTGGTGTGGGCGGGTGGCGGCCCTGGCGCCGCCGGTGCGGGGACGCGATATCTGGTGATCCATGTGGCTTCGGGGTTACTGCTGCTGGCCGGGGCGCTTGTGCACCTGACCAAGACGGGGGGCTTGTCCTTTGATTACGTGGGCCTGACCGGATTGCAAGGCTGGTTGATCTTCCTGGCCTTTGGCATCAAGGCGGGGTTCCCCTTCCTCCACAATTGGATCACTGACGCCTACCCGGAATCGTCGCCCACCGGCACCGTGTTCTTGTCCATGTTCACCACCAAGGTCGCGATCTATGCCCTGGCCCGGGGATTTCCCGGCATCGAGTTGTTGATCTACATCGGTGCTTTGATGACGATCTTCCCAATCTTTTATGCGGTGATCGAAAACGACCTGCGCCGGGTGTTGAGCTACAGCATGATCAACCAGATCGGGTTCATGGTGGTGGGCATCGGCATCGGCACTGAATTGGCGTTGAACGGCGCGGTGGCCCACGCCTTCAACGAGGTGCTGTTCAAAGGCCTGTTGTTCATGACCATGGGGGCGGTGTTATTCCGTACGGGGACAGTCAAGGGCAGCGAGCTGGGCGGGCTTTACAAAACAATGCCGAAGACCGCGATTCTGTGCATGGTCGGTGCGGCATCCATTTCCGCCTTCCCGCTATTCAGCGGGTTCGTTTCCAAGGCCATGGTGATGGCGGCGTTGCTGGAGGACGGCCACACCTGGATTTGGTTCGCCCTGTTGTTCTCCTCGGCCGGAGTCTTCCACCACGCTGGGATCAAGATCCCGTTCTTTGCCTTCTTCGCCCACGACTCCGGCATCCGCACCACCGAGCCCCCCGGCACCATGATGCTGGCCATGGTCCTGGCCGCCGCGGGGTGCATTTTCTTAGGCTCGTACCCGGCGTTCCTGTATTCGCTGCTGCCGTGGACGGTGGAGTACACGCCGTACACTTACTCCCACGTCATGCTGCAAACCCAATTGCTGATGTTCTCGGCGTTGGCGTTCATCTGGCTGAAACTCAGCGGCATTTACCCGCCGGAGCTGAAATCCGTGAACATCGATGTGGAGTGGCTGTACCGCTGGGCGGGCCCCCGCGCGGCCAAGGTGGCGATGGGAAATATCCTGTTCCTGGTGACCAATTTCGGCGAGGCCATGCGCGAGATAACGGCGCCTGTGATTGACCGCTTTTTGAAGCCCAACGGAACCCTGGCGCGAATTCTGCCTACGGGTGCTACGATCCTGTGGACGGCGGCAATTCTGGCGGGGTTCCTGGTGCTGTATTTGGTTCGCGGCGCGGGCTGACAGTGTTGGATTGGGCGACCTTCGAGGCCTTTGGCATCTTCCTCACCGCGTTGATGATGGGGGGCATGGTTTTCTTCGCCTTTGTTCTTACCCCCATCGCCTTTACGCGCATGTCAGAAGCCGGTGGCGCGGAAGTCATCCGCACCACCTTTCCCTATTACTACCGGGTCATGGCGGTTTTAAGCGTCGGCGCCTCGTTGATGGTCACCGGGTCAACCGAAGCGATCGTTCTTGCCGCCAACGGTATCACCTTTGCCCTGGTGCTTATTTTTCTGCGGCCCCGGGTCGTGCGAGCCCGAGAAGCCCGGGATGCTGGCGACGCCGCCGCGGCCACGTTTCAGCGCCTGCACAGGGCAAGCGTGGCCATAAACCTTTCCCAGTTGGCAATTGTTACCGTTATTTTTTTCCGCATCACGGGATGAAGCCCTGGGCCGTGTCGGCGCTGATTTTTCTGCTGGCGGCGACCCTGCCATCGCCCAGGAACGTTGGATGTCGTTGGCAGGCCGGGATCACCCGCTGGCCGGAAGTGTCTGGGATGTGGCCGCGGCGGCGTTCCTCTCCGCGGCCGACTTGATCGCCAAACTTTCGGCGGCCAACATCGTTCTGCTGGGTGAGACTCACACCAACCCCGACCACCACCGGCTTCAGGCCCGGATCGTCGCCGGGTTGGGGGCGGCGGGAGGATTCCAAGCCGTCGCCTTCGAAATGCTGGACCAGTCTCAGGCGCCGGCGCTGGCGCGGCATCTTGATGAGGTCGGAACGGCCGAGGGTTTGGGCCGGGCGGTGGGCTGGCGGCGGTGGCCAGATTGGCGGCAAAAATACCAGCCGATTGCCGGGGCGGCGCTGACGGCGGGCATGACCATCATCGCCGGCAACGCGGAAGAATCAGTGTTGCGTGGTGCCGTGCGCGGCGGACCGGATGCCCTTGAGCCAGAGTTCGCCGCCCGAACTAGATTCAACGTGCCCCTGGAGCCGAAGGCCGAGGAGGTCTCATCGCCGAACTCACCAGTGCGCACTGCGGCATGGACGTTTCCGCCATCGCCACCCTGGTCACCGCCCAGCGGGTTTGGGATTCATCGATGGCCGATGCACTGGCGGCGGCGGGCAAATCGATCCTGATCGCCGGGTCCGGCCACACCCGCACTGATCGGGCTGTCCCGTGGGTGCTGGGCCTGATGCGCCCACGTGACACTGTGGCGGCGCTGGCGTTTGTCGAGGTCGCCGCGGATTTCGATGTCCCCGGCGATTACGCCGTTCTTTTTGGCAACCTCGGCCTGCCGTACGACTATGTGTGGTTTACGCCAAGCGTGCCCCCGAGCGCGGCGACAGAGCCCTGCCAGTGAGATTGGGCCGGATTACTTGGGGCGTTTCTGGCCGGGAATCCATTTGTGTCAACGGCGGAGCAAAATAGGTCCAAAGGGCGGCGTAAAACTGGTCCATTTTCTGTGATGCGGTACGCGGTGTTGCGGGTTGTCCCGTTAGTCCATAGGGGGC
>JAKZSO010000066.1:0-3015 GCA_047517625.1 Alphaproteobacteria bacterium | reverse complement strand
CTTTTCGGCCAGCAGCTTCTCTTCCTCCTGAAACTCCTCCTCAGCGAGCCGCATTTGCAATTTCAGCGCCAAAACTTTGCGCCTCAATGGCCTCACTTTCTTCTCCATCGCGTTAATCATTTCAGCGGAAATCGTGTCGGCAGTTTCGGTCCAATCCGCGACGGCTTTTTCAACTAACTTGATCGAACGCTTGTCAGAAAGCGCCACGCTTGCTTCCATTTTTCGGCCAGCCCCTGCGGAAGTCAGATTCTGGGACCCTATCGACACGAAGCTGGGGCCGAAATAGATTTTGTCATGGAGATTATTAGCATGACGGAGATCGCAACCCATCGCGAGCAGTCGGCGAAGGGTGCCAATGCTGGACGCCCCACTGGAAAAAACGTTAATGTCGAATAGCGTGATAACCGTCGGGCTTGATGCGATTGACAGAATTCGCTCAGCCGATCTTGAGGTCAAATAGGGGGAAACAATCGTCACTGGCGCAGGGTTGCGCATGGCCTCTTTCTTCCACCGTCGGCTGATCGAACCAATATAGACATCCGGTTGTCCGGTCATAGCGGTCTCTCTATTTGGCCATTGTACGAGCGTGGAACGGAACAACGAATTTTTGGTTGACCCACCGCCAAAATTTTTCGTGATTTGGACCTTCTGGACCGATATTCGCGTCGGCGGAATGTTCTTGGGCCTGGTAGCGCTGCTGCTGCTGCTTTAGAACCGCACGCCGGTGACCATGCCGACACTGTACTGGGCGTTTTCCGTGTAAACGGCTTTTTTCGCGGCGCCAAGGATCGCATCCGCGCGCACGTTAAAACCCACGTAACCGCCCGCGCCAACCTCGCGGATGATGTCGGCGTAGACGCCGATGCTGGTAAATCCGCCACCCTTCAGATCGTAATAGGCTTTGTTGTATTTGGTCCCGGTGTAGTTGAGGGTGCCGCCGATTATCAGAGTATTTTGTTCCGACAGTTTGCCCCCCCCAGCGCCGCACCCAGGTTTACGCGCAGGCCCTTGTGGCCACCGCCCAGGCCCTTGCGGACATCGCCCTCCAAGCGCCACGGCCCGGTGTAATGGACAAAAAACCAGCCCAATTCGACGCTGCGTTTGACGGTCGTGGTGTTGGTCAGGCGAATGTGGTCTGTCGGTTTGCGGCCATAATCCAGGGTCAGCCGCGGGCCGGAAGCGGTTTGGCGGCGGCTTACCAAATTGATGCCGAATCCGCGCTGAGTGCTGGCGAACACCGCCCCGCGCCATTCGATGTCGATGCCCGGCAATGCATAGGCCTTGCTGTCGGCGCCGCCCCAGAAACTGGGGGCGATTTCGAAGCCAACGCCCAGGTTGACTTGCCAATCGCCACTCGCTTGGGCCCGCAATGACGTCGCGCCAAGCAGCCAGCCCTCGTAATTTTGCGCCGCCGCGGTTTGGCCAGTGCCTAAAACCAACGCGGCAACTGCCAGCCATCCCAGCACTTTAAACTTTGTTAAAACCATTGAACGCCACCATTCTATTTGCACAGGGCCACCACGTAGTCGGCGATGGCGAGCGATGCGGTCAGGCCGGGGGATTCGATCCCGTACAGATTTACCAGCCCACCCAGGCTGTGCGTTTCCATGCCGTGAATAACGAAATCGGCTTCCGCGTCGCCGGGGCCCTGGATCTTGGCCCGCACGCCGGCGTATCCAGGCTTTAGCGACCGCGCCCGCAGGGTCGGAAAGTACGCCGCTATCGCTTGGTAAAACGCCTCGCGCTTTTCCGGGTTCACATCGTAATTGGGCTCGTCCACCGATTCGCTGTCGGGCCCGAACCGTCCTTGGCCAGCCATGTCCATGGTGAAGTGAATGCTCAAGCACTCGGCCGGCGGCAGGGGGTAGATCAAATGCGAAAACGGCGCCGGCTCGGCGAACGTAAAATACGACCCCTTGCTGAGATGGCGTGCCGGGATCGAACTCTCAGGCACCCGCGTGATCCGCGATGCCACCGATTGGGCATTCATCCCGGCCGCGTTGACCAACACTTGTGACTGAATAGTATCCGCCGCTTTGCCGAGCCCAACTTTGGTGTGAAAGGTCATACCGGTGGCCCGGGCCGACCGAAACGTGGTCTGAAAGGCAATGGTTGCCCCGGCGTCCTCGGCATCGGCGCGCAACGCCGCCAAATAGGCGCGGCTGTCGAAAATACCGGTCACCGGCGAAAACAGGGCGGCCGAGCATTGCAGTTTGGGCTCCAGCGACCGAACTTGGCCGGCCTTCATGAATTCGAGCTTCATCACGCCGTTGCCGATGCCCCGGGCATGCAAATCCCGGAGCGCGCCGATTTCGCTGTCGTTGACCGCCACCACCAGCTTGCCGACCGCCTTGTGGGGGACATTTCGGTCCTTCAGGTAGTCGTACAAAAACCGCCGGCCCCGGGTGCACAGTTCGGCTTTCAAGCTGTTTTTCTTGTAATACAGCCCGGCGTGGATCACTTCGCTGCTGCGGGCGCTGATCCCGGTGCCGATGGCGTCGGTGGATTCCAACACCAGCACCTCGCGGCCTTTCATGGCCAGCCCACGGGCCACCGCGAGCCCGATCACGCCGGCGCCGACGACAACGCATTCAACGGAATTCGCCATTTTTCCTCACACAACAGTGACCGGTGGTGAATTGCTACCGGCCAAGCCCGGCCCGATATTCTACGAAGCAACCAGATCAAGATTGGGAATATACCATGCGCCTTGCCTCCGCAATTTTCGCGTTCAGCATTTTCGTCCTCTGGCCCTGGGCGGCCTCGGCCCAACAGCCTGTACCGAACCAGTGGGCCGCCGCCTGGCCCGCCACCGACTTCGCACGCGCCTCGGTGGATTTCCGCACCATCATTTCCGGCGGAGTGCCAAAGGACGGGATCAGGGCCATTGATGATCCGGTGTTCGCCCCGATTGGCGACCTCGACACCCTGGCGGGCACCGAGCCAGTGATCGGATTATTCGTCAATGGGGTGGCCAAGGCATATCCGTTGCAAATCTTGACCCGGCACGAAATC
>JAKZSO010000065.1:0-11506 GCA_047517625.1 Alphaproteobacteria bacterium | reverse complement strand
CAGCCGAGCCCCGTTGCCGAGTTGGCCGCGTGATTGTGGCCGTGTGCCGCAACCCAGCCCCCTATCCATCCCCGGATTGCCGCAGTAAGCTACCGGTCTACGTCTAAATGCGGCGGGTCTGCGGTCCTAGGCGTGACTCCGCCGGCAAATAGGAAAAATCGGGAAGGACTTCAAAAATGTTCGCAAGCAATCAGATCGGGGCGTTTGCCGCTGTCGCAACCGCTGCCGTGATCGGATTTAGCGCCCCGGCAATGGCGCAAAACATCAAAGTCGGCGCCTTGATGCCGCTGACCGGGCCGTTGGCTCAATACGGCGAAAGCTCGGTGAACGGGGTCAATTTGGCCGCCATCCACATCAACGCCCAGGGCGGCTTGCTCGGTGGCCGGACCATGGAGATTGTCATCGGCGATACCCAAACCGATCCCCAGGCTGGAGTGGCGGCAGCCCAACAGCTTGTCCGCATTCAAGGTGTTGTCGGCCTGATTGGGGCACTGGCCAGCAGCGTCTCCATCCCCGTCGCCACCAGCGTGTCAGCCGTGGACGGCGTGGTGCAGATTACCGGCGCCTCGACATCACCCGCGATCACCATGCTGGCGGACAACGATTTTCTGTTCCGCACAACGCCCCACGACTTGGTCCAAGGCCAGATTCTTGGCGCTCTGCTGCGCGAGCGTGGGTACGAGCGCTTATCTATCCTGTACGTCAACGATGATTACGGCAAAGGATTGGCCGACGCGATCCACGAAACCTTCGACGCGCTGGGTGGGGTCATTGCCCGCCAAATTCCGTACGAGCCGGGCCAGGCATCGTATCGCGGCGAGTTGCAGGCGGCGGCTGCCGGGAACCCGGAAGCGCTGATCCACGTGGCCTTCCCCGGCGACGGCACCCCACAAATTCGCCAGGCACTGGAAGAAGGGTTTTTTGACAAGTTCATTTTTACAGATGGCATGAAGTCGACCGAGATGATCGAAACCATCGGCGCCAGTTTCCTCAATGGCGCGATCGGCACAGCCCCTGAATCCATTGCCACCGCGTCATCCGCGGCTTTCCGCGAAGGCTACGAGGCCGAATTCGGCGAAGTCCCGCCGTTGCCGTTTATCGACAATGCCTACGACGCCACGTTCTTGCTGGCGTTGGCGATCCAAAAGGCCGACAGCACGGACCGCACGGCGATCCGCGACGCGCTGCGCTCGGTGGCCGGCGGCGGTGGCACACCGATCATGCCGGGCGAATGGTCGAAGGCGGTAGCCGAGATCGCCGCTGGCCGCGAAATCGATTACCAAGGCGCCGCAGGCTCACAGGATTTCGATGAGCATGGCGATGTCCCGGGCACCATCGGCGTTTGGACCATTGAGAACGGCGAAATCAAGACCTTGGAAATCCGCGGCTAAGGTCTCGATCCTCAAAAACGAAACGCCCGCGGCGGATTTCCCCGCGGGCGTTTTTTTATGGGTTTGGCGGGATTGGTTTGGCCGGGTCGTTGCCACCAGCGCCGGGAAGCACCCGGGTTTCCGGAAGAAACCCGTCGGGCCGCCACAACAGCACGGCAATAATTAGAAAGCCCACCAGGACCACCCGGCCGGCGCTGGCCTGGGTGGCAAACTCCACCGGTACAAAACTGGTCAGAAAAATCTCCGTGCCGTTCCAAATGCCCCAGACAAAAAACGTTCCCAGCAGGGCGCCCTTGTTGTTGCCGCTGCCACCAACGATCAACATGATCCAGACGATGAAGGTGCCGAACACCGGCTTGAACGGGGTGGTGGTGATGAATTGAAAAGCGTGGGCGTACATCGCCCCGGCCAGCCCCATGATCATTGAGCCAATCACGAAGGCTTGGAGCCGGTACATCACCACGTCTTTGCCCGACGCCATTGCCGTGTCTTCGTTTTCCCTTTGGGCCCGTAGGGCCCGGCCCCATGGCGCTTTGCGCAGACGCTCCACTGCCGCGTACACAGCGGCCACGATCCCCAGCAAGATCGCCAGATAGATCACTTGCCGGAGGCGCGGATCAATAAGGTCATTGCCCTGGAGAGGCATCGGGATCGCGACCACCCCGCGCACACCATTGGTCAGCCATTCCTCGTTTTTTAGAACCAGGCGGACGGATTCCGCGATGCCGATGGTGGCGATGGCTAAATAATCCCCGCGCAAGGTGGCGGTGAACTTGCCCATTGCCAGAGCCAACAGCCCCGCAACAATCATCGCCCCGACCATGCCTAGCGGTATCGGCAGGTTGAAGCCGCCCAGATGATCCGCCGAAACAGCCGTAGTCAAAAGCGCCGATGTGTATGCGCCGACCGCGAAAAAAGCGGCGACGCCAATATTGAACTGTCCGGCCAATCCCCATTGGATATTCAGGCCCAACACCAACACCGCATAGATCGCGACGAAGGTGAAGAACCCCACCGCGAACATCCCGTATCCCACCAGAACGTCCATCACGCCGCCGTCCGCGCCGGGATCAATCCCTGGGGCCGCCAGATCAACATGGCCACCATCAGGACAAAGGCGACGGCGGGCTTGTAGCTGGGCACAATGACCAGTGTCGACATTTCCAAGGCGATGCCCACCACCATGCCGCCGACGATGGCGCCGTAGGGGCGGCCGATCCCGCCGAGGATGGTGGCGGCGAATACCGGCAGCAATACGTTCCACCCCAGGTCCGGCTGCAAGCGCGTGTCCATCCCCAAGAACACACCCCCCGCACAGGCGAACGTGGCGGCAATGGCCCAAGTCCAGCGCACGACCGCTTCAGTATTGATGCCGGAGATTTTGGCCAGGTCAGGGTCATCGGACATGGCGCGCATGGCCTTGCCCATTTTGGTGTACTGCAAAAACAAGTGAAGGCCGACCACCATCGCCAACGCCCAACCGACAATATAAAGGTGCGTTTCCTTGATGCGCAGGCCGGCGAAGCGGTACGGCAATTCGATGCCGCTGGCGTAGACCACGTTGTCCGGGCCCCAGGCCATTAGGACCAGATTGCGGACGATCAGGGCGACGCCGATGGCCGCTACCAACAATATCACCGGACGGGTCCGCGCCAGCGGTTCGTACACCACCTTGTTCACCAACAAAGCCATCAGGACCAAGCCGATGGCGGCCGGTGGAAACGCGGCCCACACTGGCCACCCGAGCACTGAGACGAAGAAGAATGCGAAATACGCCCCGGCGGTCATGAAATCGCCGTGGGCAAAGTGGGCGAATTTCAGAATGCCGAAAATCAGCGACACACCAATGGCGCCGAGCGTGATGATGCTGCCCAGGACAATGCCGTAAATCAGGGATTGGAGAACAATCATCTAGCGCCCCGCCCCCTACCCGCCCAAGAACATGGTGGCCACTTCGTCGTTGGCTAGCACGTTTTGGCCGGAGTCTTCGAAGCGGTTCTTGCCCATGACCAAGACATATGCCCAGTCGGCCAGCGCCAAAGCGTGGCGGGCGTTTTGCTCGACCATCAGGACCGCTGCGCCGCTGGCGCTGATTTCCTTGATTTTGTCGAAAATCATGCCGGTGATTTTGGGCGAAAGCCCCGCCGTGGGTTCGTCGAGCATTAACAGCTTGGGCTCCAGCATCAACGCCCGGCCCATGGCAACCATTTGGCGCTCGCCGCCGGAAAGGTTTCCCGCCAGCATCTGACTTTTTTCCGCCAACAGCGGAAAAATCCCGTAGACATGATCGAGCCGGGGTCCAAGGTTTCCGGAAACTAAAAACGCCCCCATTTCCAAATTTTCCAGCACCGTCAGCGTCGGGAACACGTTCTGATCCTGAGGCACAAAGCTCAGGCCCATCGCGGTAAGTTTGTCGGCGCGCATCCCCGTCACATCCTGGCCTTGGAATGTCACCGAGCCCTGCCTGATCTTGACCAAGCCGGCGATGGCCTTCATGGCGGTGGACTTGCCGGCACCGTTGGGGCCAATGATAACCGCCAAGCCGCCGTCGGCCACCTTCATGCTGACGCCTTTTAGGATGTCGGCGGCGCCATAGCCGCCGTGAATGTCGGTGACCTCCAACAGGCTCATGGCGGCGCCCGCCTATCCGCTATTTGCGCCCCGGCGCCGCCTTCCTGCCGGCGTGCTTCGGCGTCATGTTTCGGCGGGCGCGGTTCCGCGCCGACCCCAGTGTGGCCGAGGTACGCTTCGATGACTTGATCGTTGGCGCGGATTTCATCCATGGAGCCCTGGGCCAGCACGCCTTCCGAAGTCAGCACAATGACCGAATCGCTGAGTTTGCCGATCAGATCCATGTCGTGCTCGATGATGCACAAAGAACACCCCAATTCGGTCTTGAACCGTACAATGTGTTCGGCCAATTCACGCATCAGGGTCGGGTTCACCCCGGCGCCGGGCTCATCCAACAGCACCACTTTGGGCTGGGCCATCATGGTACGCCCCAGCTCCAACAATTTTTTCTGACCGCCGGACAAACCCCCGGCCAGCTCGTTTCGAACATGGGTCATCCGCAGCACGTCCAGGACTTCGTTTGCGCGGTCACGAATACCGTTCTCTTGCCCCTGGACCGCGCCCCACCGCAGCCAAGTATTCAACAATTTCTCGCCCTGCTGTTCCTTTGGTACCACCATCAAATTTTCCAGCACCGTCATGCGGGAAAATTCGTGGGGGATCTGAAACGTCCGCACCAGGCCCCGGCGGAACAAATCGTGGGGCCTTTCCCCCGCCACATCGACTCCGTTGAACAAAATCTGGCCCTCGTCCGGGGCCAAGAATCCGGAAATGACGTTGAACAAGGTTGTTTTGCCGGCGCCGTTGGGACCGATCAAGCCGGTGATCGAACCCTTCGGCACATCAAACGTGCAGCCGTTGACCGCGACCACGCCGCCGAAGCGTTTGTGGACCCCCCGGATTGACAGGGCGGCGTTGTTTTTGGCGGCTGAGGGGGTTTCGGAAAGGGTCATCGGACACGACTGACACCGTTACGCTGGGCGGGCAACGCCGCCGCCCCATTACCCCACGGACCCCACCGGGGAGCAAGGAGATTTACGGCGGGCTTTTGCGACAAAACCGCTCATCTGCCCGATCAGTGTTTCTTGGTAAAAATCGCGTCCCAGCCCTGGCGATATTTTTTGGTGACCTGCTTCTGGCCTTCGCCGATGCTGTAGTCGGCGGGGGTATCGCCAAAGGTGCTGTCGCCAGCGGCGTCAGAGGACTTCTTGGCTTTCGCCTCGGCCACGACATCCAGGGTGGATTTTGGTCCTTCCGGCTTCGACTTCGATTCCGATTCCGAGTCCGATTTCGACGCCGCCTTCGAGCCAGACCCGGAATCAGATTTCTTAGATTTTGAAGTGCTTTTCTTCTTGGTCTCAGCCATTCAACTCTCCAACTACGCGCCCGGGGGGCGCTACCAACCGGCTTCTTCGGCCTTCTTTTTAAGGACGTATTCCAGTTTTTGCACGGCCACCCGGGTCAGTTCTTTTTTCGGGCGGCTGGCGTCGCCCACGGTGACCACCTCTACCCCCGTCGCCGGGTCAATGGCGGCAATGCGCACATAGGCACCCTGGCGGATGAACTCCAGCAGGTATTCCCCGCCGGTCGAACCCCTGGTCCTAGTTTTCATGGGGCATCATGTAGGGAACCCGGCCCGGAAGGGCAAGGGTTTTACGGTCGTGCAGGAAACGCCGCTAAGCCGCCTGGCGTTGCAGGTGCAGGCGGCTCCACAGGTCGTTCACCGAACCGGCCAGATCATGCATCATCGTGTCGGTGTGCAACGGTGACGGCGTGAAGCGCAGGCGTTCCGTGCCCCTTGGCACCGTCGGGTAATTGATCGGCTGGACATAGATGCCGTAGTCGTCGAGCAAGGCGTCGGAGCCTTCCTTGGTGCAGCGCGGGTCGCCCACCATCACCGGGACGATGTGGCTGACGGAAGGCATCATCGGGATGCCGTATTCAGCGAACAACGCTTTTAGGGTCGCCGCGCGTTCCTGATGCTTGATGCGCAGGTCGTTGTGGCCGCGCACATAGCGGACGCTGGCCAAGGCCCCCGCCGCGATCACTGGCGACAGGGAGGTGGAGAAAATAAAGCCCAAGGCGAAGCTGCGGATCGCGTCCATCATCGCAGCCGGGCCGGTCACATAACCGCCGCCGACGCCAAAAGCCTTGCCCAGAGTGCCGTTGATGACGGTGACCCGGTCCATCAGGCCTTCGCGCTCGGCGACGCCAGCGCCGCTGGCGCCGTACATGCCCACCGCGTGGACTTCGTCGAGATAGGTCATGGCGCCGAACGCTTCGGCCAAATCGAGAATCTTTTCGATGGGGCCGATGTCGCCGTCCATGGAATAGACGCTCTCGAAGATGATGATCTTTGGCACGGCCGGGTCCGCCGCCTTCAGCAGCTCTTCCAGATGCTCCACGTCGTTGTGGCGGAAGATGTGCTTTTCCGCCATGGAATGCCGAATGCCTTCAATCATCGAGGCGTGGTTCAAAGAATCGGAAAACAAAATGCAGCCGGGCATCAACTGGCCCAGGACCGACAGCGCCGCCTCGTTGGCGTTGTAACCGGAGGTGAAAATCAGACCCACCTCTTTTTGGTGGAGGTCAGCGAGCTCTCGTTCCAACAGCACATGATAATGGTTGGTGCCGGAAATATTGCGGGTGCCACCGGCACCGGCGCCGACTTGCCCCAGCGCGTCGCGCATGGCGTCAAGGACGATGGGATGTTGGCCCATGCCAAGATAATCGTTGGAGCACCAAATGGTGACTTCGTGGGTGGAGCCATCGGCGCGATAACGGGTCGCACGGGGGAAATCCCCGGCATGGCGGGCAAGCTCGACGAAGACGCGATACCGCCCTTCGTCCTTTAGCCCCTGAATCTTCCCCTCAAAATGTCCTTCGTAATCCATCGTTTCTCCCCACCGCCGCCAGATCCCGTAAGCCCCCTAGCGGAAATGCCAAATTAACCGTTCGGCCCCAGTACTTTACCTTAACGGCCAGGGGTTTCTAATCCGTCAACCCCGGATGGGCGGTTTTGACCCAATTTTACACCAATCAACGACTTGGGAAGCGTACTTGATCGCTCCAAAACCGCTCTAATGCAAGTAACGCCCGCTTGAGCTCGGCCAAATTCGCGGCGTCGAGGCCGCCCCTGGTCAGCTCCGTGACCTGATATTGGTACAATTCATCAATGCGGCGGAACAGGTCCAGGCTCTTTTCGGTCAAATGGACACGCACGGAGCGCCGGTCATAGGGGGACCTGACCTGCTCCAGAAACCCGTTTTCCACCAATTTCTTGAGGTTATAGGTGAACGTTGGACCCCTGGTAATAGCCGCGGCTGGTCAGCTCCCCCACCGTGATCTCGGAATCGGCGATGTTGTACAGGATCACCGCCTGGACATTGTTAATGTCTTCGACCCCAACCCGGTCCAATTCCACTTTCACCACGTCCAAAAACCGCCGGTGCAGGCGTTCGATCAACTGCAAGGACTCCAGATAGAGGGCCTTGGCGCCCGCGGACCCCTGGCCGTCGGCGACCGGGGTCGCCTGGGCGTCGTCGCCGCCGTTGATCGCCTGTTGATCCGCCATTGGGCCCTAGGGGTTCTGGGACTAAGCCCTCTAAATAGGCTAATCCGGCGAGCCGGGCAATTAACCCAATTGCAGCCGTTGCACATCAAAAACCCCTCCCCATATGGAATGGATCAAATCATGCTCGAAGCAGGGGGTAATCCGATGGCAAAGAACGACGAGGCCCATTTGGCGGCAGTCCTTAGTGTGGATGTAACGGAGGTAACTGACAAAGCGCTGGAACGGGTCCGGGGAGCTTTCGCCACCGCTGTTGACCACCACAACGGGACCGCGGCGCCAGAGCAAGCCGACGGGCTGCGGGCAGAGTTTCTGGGGGCGGCTGACGCTATCGCATCCGCTTTGGCGATGCTGGACGCCGTGGATGATGGAAATTTAGAGGCCGAGGAAGTCGATGAGGCCGAAGTGCGGGCCGGAATCGCGCTGGGCGAAGTCACCACCTCAAAGAAGGCCATGGTCGGCCCGGCAGTCGAGGTGGCCGACGGCCTGCGCGATTTGGCGGTTTCCGGTGGATTGCGCATCGCCGCCTCGGTCTATGAACAAGCCCGGGGCAGGACCAAGAACGGCTTTGAAACTCTGGGTGAGTTCTCCGTCGCCGGTCAAGACATCGCCGTTTACGGCTTTGACCCCGATGCGGAGGAAATTGATGAGTCTCCGCGCATTACCTTTCAAAAGCATGCCCGGGATTTCCGCGAACATCGCCGGGAATTCCGCAGCTATCGCAGGTCGTTCCGGCGCTATGGCGGCTCCCGCCCCTCGGCGACCCCGGAAGACCGGGCCAAGCACGCCGCGGCGCGAATGAAAAGGCTGTACCGCGGGGTTTTCGTGGGCAGCGCCACGATCGCTTTCCTGTTCCTGATCAATGTGTTGGGGTCGGGCATCGATTGGTGGTTCGTCTATCCATCCTTCTTCATTATTGCCGCCTTGGGGCTGGTGAGTTTCCGCACTCTGGGGTCAAACGGCATGCGCGACATTGGCGAACGCGTCCGCGGCTGGTTTAGCCGGCGTTCATCGTGGGTGGATCGTCGAGAAAACCAAATCCGCGCCCAAATGGCGGCGCGGGGGGAATCCGACAACGGCCGCGTCGCCCGCCGCATGAAAGCCTTCCACGCGTTTCGCAGCCGGGCCCGGACATTCATCGGCGTCGCCACGATCTTGTTCGTCATTAATCTGCTGACCAGCGCCGGGGACTGGTGGTTCCTGTGGCCCGCCGTGGTGATGGGGTATGTCCTGGCCCTGTCCGCGCTGAACGTCTTTGGCCTTGATTCGGTTTTGGGCGACGATTGGGAAGACCGCAAACGCCGGGAACTGGTGGCCCAGTTCGAGCGCGAACGGGAGACCGTACGAAACTAGGCCAACGATTACCTCCTGAACAGGCGCGGAGCCAGCGAACTGGCTCCGCGCCTTGTTTTGTGTAAACTCCGGCGCGCAGGAAACCCGAACTTGGGGAGCCCCATGAATCCGACGGGCCAGTATCCACAAACCCGTATGCGCCGCTTGCGCGCCGCACCTTGGTCCCGGCGGCTGGTGGCGGAATCACGCCTTGGACCCCAGGACCTGGTCTATCCGATGTTCGTGATCGATGGTGAAGCCACGTCGGAAGACGTTGAGTCCATGCCCGGGGTCCAGCGCCACTCGGTGGACCGGCTCGTGGAGGCAGCCCGGGAAGCCGCCGAGCTTGGCATCCCCATGGTCGCTATTTTCCCCAAAATAGACGACTCCCTGAAAAATCCCGCGGGCAGCGAGGCCCTGAACCCAAACAATTTGGTGTGCCGGGCGGTGGCCGCGCTCAAATCCGCCGATTTGGGCATTGGCGTGATGTGCGATGTGGCGCTGGACCCGTTCACCGACCACGGCCACGACGGCCTGGTGAAAGATGGCGTTATTCTGAACGATGAGACCGTCGAGGTGCTGTGCGCCCAGGCCATCGTCCAAGCCAAGGCCGGCTGCGATGTGATCGCGCCGTCGGATATGATGGATGGCCGCATTGGCGCGGTGCGGGCAGCGCTGGACGCCGAAGGCCTCCAGGATGTTCTTTTGGCCGCCTACGCCGCCAAATACGCGTCGGCATTCTATGGGCCGTTTCGCGACGCCGTGGGCTCCGGCACGGTGCTGAGCGGCGACAAAAAGACCTATCAAATCGACCCGGCCAATGGCGGCGAGGCCCTGCGCGAAGTCGCGCTGGATCTGGCCGAAGGCGCGGATATGGTCCTGGTCAAGCCCGGCATGCCTTATCTAGACATCGTCCACCGGGTGAAAGCAGCCTTTGGCGCCCCGACGCTTGCCTACCAGGTGAGCGGCGAATATGCGATGATTCTAGCGGCCGTCGAGCGCGGCCGGATGGACCGGGATCGGGCGATCCTGGAAAGCTTGCTGGGGTTCAAGCGCGCCGGCGCCGACGCCATCGTTACCTACTTTGCACTGGAGGCGGCGCGGCTGCTGCGGGACGGCTGAACCCCATCATGACTGTGACCCTGGAGGATATTCAGACGGCAGCGGCAGCGATTGACGGCGCCGTTGTGCGCACTCGCATGGCCAGGTCACGAACGTTATCGGCGATCACCGGGGCCGAGGTGTTTCTGAAATTCGAGAACCAGCAATTCACGGCATCCTTCAAGGATCGCGGCGCCCTGAACAAACTGATGAGCTTGTCCGCCAGCGAACGCGCCGGAGGTGTCATCGCTGCGTCGGCGGGCAACCACGCCCAAGGGGTCGCCTATCACGCCGAGCGCATGGCCATCCCCGCCACCATCGTCATGCCGGTGAACACGCCGAACACCAAAGTCCAGCACACCAAGGGATTTGGCGCCACGGTGGTGCTGCACGGAGAAACCTTGGCGGACAGCGCCCCCTTTGCCGTGGACATGGCTGCACGGGACGGCCTTACGCTCATTCATCCGTTCAACGACCCGGCGATTATCGCCGGCCAAGGCACTGTTGCCCTGGAAATGCTGGCCGATGAGCCAGAACTAGAGGTGTTGGTGGCGCCGGTGGGTGGCGGCGGTCTGATCGCGGGATGCGCCATCGCCGCAAAGGCCATCAAGCCTGGCATCGAGGTGATCGGTGTCCAAGCCGATCATTATCCGTCCCTGCATCGGGCCCTGAATAATCAACCCGCGCAAACCGGCGGCCCCACAATCGCCGAAGGCATCGCCGTAAAGGAAGTCGGCGACGTGCCTCTGGCAATCCTAAAGGACCTGATAGACGACGTATTGTTGGTGGCGGAAACCGAGATCGAGCAGGCCATTTGTTCCCTGGTCGAAATCGAGAAGACAGTCGCCGAGGGAGCCGGGGCCGTGACCCTGGCCGCCCTCGCCGCTCATCCACAGCGCTTTGCCGGCCGGCGAGTTGGCCTGATCATCTCGGGCGGCAATATCGATTCCCGGTTGTTGGCTCAGGTGTTGAACCGTGGCCTTGTGCGCACCGGCCGGATCGTCAGCTTGCGGGTGGACATTACCGACGAGCCCGGCACGCTGGCCCGGGTGTCCATGATCGTTGGTGAAAACGGCGGCAATATCATCGAAGTCCGCCACCAACGCCTGTTCCTGGATGTGCCAGCCAAGGCGGCGGAACTGGATTTGATGGTGGAAACCAGAGATCCCGGGAGTGGCCGGGCCATGGTGGCTAAGCTTACAGAAGCGGGGTTCACGGTCCATATCCTGACCGCAGCGGCTGACAGTGATTAGGGCCGCAACACCAGGTGGAAATCCCCGAGCCACACGACACCTTGATTCTTGTGGCAGCAGGATTGCAAATACTTCCTCCTACATGGATGATGCCCCCCGTGAGTTGCTCTCTGTGACGGTCGGGACCAGTGGCTCGGTGCGAGCCAGGATTAGTGGCTCTGCGAGAGTCAGGATTAGCTGTTCTGCGAGAGCCAGGATTAGCGGCTCTGTGAGAGCCTATGGAGCCGAGAATTTGTCCGGAACGCCGATCATGACCCTGTTTGAACCGCCGGGCGCGCGCTTGATCC
>JAKZSO010000064.1:0-5027 GCA_047517625.1 Alphaproteobacteria bacterium | reverse complement strand
GGCCAATAGAATCGTGGGTCATGACATAAACGACCCGGAGCCCCATCAAAGCCGACAGGCGCATGGCCGGGCGCAAATAATCCGTGAACACAAAAAAAGTGCCGGCGTAGGGGATGACGCCGCCGTGCAAGGCCAGGCCATTCATGGCGGCAGCCATGGCATGTTCGCGCACCCCGTAATGGACATAGCGGCCGCCGTAATTGCCGCTGGTCAGTTTCCCCAGGTCTTTGGTCAGGGTGTTGACCGAGCCGGTCAAATCAGCCGAGCCGCCAACGGTCTCCGGCACCGCGGGATTAATAACCTCTAGCGCCTCCTGGCTGGCGTTGCGGGTGGCCGTTGCCGAGGCTTCGTCCGCCAGACGTTGCTTCAGCGCGTTAACCGCATCCAACCAGTTGGCCGGCAAGTCCCCGGCGATCCGGCGCTGGAACTCGGCCTTGTTGGCCGACGCGTCCAGGCGAATTTGCCAGTCAGCCGCCGCTTTTGCCGCCCGCGCCCCGGCCAAACGCCATGCCGCCATAATGTCCTGGGGGACCTCAAACGGGCCGTGGTCCCAACCCAACTGTTTCCTGGTTGCGGCGATTTCGTCGGCGCCCAACGCCGCGCCGTGGGCCGCCGCTGTGCCGCCTTTGTTGGGGGAGCCGAAAGCAATGGTGGTCTTACAGGCGATCAATGACGGCTGGTCACTGGCCTGAGCGGCGGCGATGCATGCTGCCACCGCTGCCGGGTCGTGGCCGTCGCACGCCTGGGCGTCCCAGCCAGCGGCCTTGAAGCGCGCGACCTGGTCGTCGCTGACGGTCATTGAGGTGGGGCCGTCGATGGAAATGTCGTTGTCGTCCCAAAAGACGATCAACTTGCCGAGGCCCAAATGCCCGGCCAACGAAATTGCCTCGTGACTGATGCCTTCCATCAGACAGCCGTCGCCGGCAATCACATACGTGGTGTGGTCGACCACTTCGTCGCCGAATTCAGCGGCCAAGTGGCGTTCCGCCAAGGCCATGCCAACTGCGTTGCCGAGGCCCTGGCCCAAGGGGCCGGTGGTGGTTTCGATCCCCGGGGCGTGGCCGTATTCCGGGTGGCCAGCGGTTTTCGCGCCCAACTGCCGGAACTGTTTGATTTCGTCGATGGTCATTTCCGGATACCCGGTCAGATACAGCAACGCATACAGCAGCATCGAGCCGTGGCCCGCGGATAGGACGAAGCGGTCGCGATCTGGCCATTCGGGCTGCGACGGATCGAACTTGAGAAACTTCGTGAACAGCACAGTGGCCACGTCGGCCATACCCATGGGCATGCCCGGGTGACCGGATTTGGCGGCCTCCACGGCGTCCATGGACAGCGCGCGGATGGCGTTGGCCATCTGGTCGTGGGTGACGTCTGAACTTTCTGCCATCGCGGCCTCCGGACTAGATAAAAAGTTAGATCGCGTGCACGCCGACCTGGGCTTTGACCATGTGGAAGGTGATCAAAAGCTGAGTCAGCGCAAGGGGATGGCTCATTTGGGGGGCGTTGCTGCCGTCGGTGAATTTGCCGACGTTGGCCCGCAGTTCCTGCGCCTCGGGCAGCAACGACCAAATCAGATCTTCCAATTTGCCGGCGGACTCGTCGGTGATGTCGCCGGGAATTTCCAGCACGTCCACCGGTTTGCCGTCCGCGTCACGGACCAATTCCAAATGCAGCCCGTTTTGTACCCCGGACTGCAAGATCGGAGACAGATCGGGGTGCGGCAGGGTCGGGCGCAAGGTGTGGCGAACATTCAAATGCGCGCCGGACTCTTGGGCATTGTCCGCGGGCGGATAAAATTGCACGACGATGTCGGCGAACGTGCGCTGCGGCTGAATGAATTCCGGGCTGTCGCTTTCACGCTTTTTCAAGGACGACATCACCTGCTCCCGGGTGTAACCGCGTTTGCCGGTATCGCGGTCAACTTTCCAGCGAATGCGCAAATCTTCGTCGGGCTCCAGGTAGACCTTCACGTCAAACAAATCGCGCAGGGGCCGGGTGGTGAACCCAAGCAGGCCTTCAAAGACAATGAACTCCCGGGGCTCTTCGTAAATTGGGCGCTCCAGAGTGCCGTCATCGTGGCTGTACACCGGGCGCAAAATCGGCCTGCCCTCGGAAATTTGTTTAACGTGCTGCTCCAGGATATCGATGTAATTGCAGCGTGGGTCCAATGCCGACAGACCGTTTTCAGCGCGCTCGGTCCGGTCATAGCGGTGATAGTCATCGGTGCAAATCGTGGTCACCCGGTCGCGGCCCAGGATGGCGGCAATGCCTTTGCTCAACGTGGTCTTGCCGGTGGCAGAATCACCGACGATCCCCAGAACCGTGTGCTTTTTCTTGGTCGCGATTTCAGCCATTGCTGTGGTCCTCGTCCACGCGTTTATCGGCACCCGGAAATATTGTCACGCGCCTAAAATCTTTGGCACGGGATTAGCGCGCGGCCGCGCCGGCGTCAGCATCCCAGAGCCCAACAACGGTGTGCCGTAGTCGAGAAACTCTTGGGTCACGTCATTGCCGGATTTGGCGATCATTGATTGGTCCATGATTTTGGTTTTGCCAGCGACATCGGTCAGGGGCCGGAACTGGTAGTCGGTGGCGTAATTTCCGACCCGGTGGATGGTCACCGTTCCGCTACCGTCGGCCCACTGGGCGTACTGCACCGCTTTTTCGCCGACTTCCCGCGCCTCCCGCTGATCGACGTCGGACACGCAGCCCAAGAACGACCGTTGCAGGTAGCCAAAGGTGTCGCCGCGCACCCGTTTGATCCCCGTTGCGTCGCGGATGGCGCCGGTCAGCAGGTCGGCCAGGGCGCCGGTGCCTGAAAGCTGGACGTTGCCGTGCGCGTCGCGCTCTACCGTTTCGGCCAGTTTTGTCATCATGGCTTCGCCAGCGGCGTCGTGGATGCCTTCGGAAACCGCGATCACGCAACGGCCCAGGCGGTCATAAACCTGTTTTACGTCGCCCAGGAACCGGTCCATATCGAAGTCACGCTCGGGCAAATAAATCAGGTGGGGTCCGTCCTCAGGGAACGTGCGGCCAAGGGCCGCAGCCGCGGTCAGGAACCCGGCGTGGCGGCCCATGACGACTCCCACATAGACGCCCGCCAAAGCCTCGTTGTCGAGGTTAATGCCGGCAAAGGCGCTGGCGACAAAGCGGGCAGCCGAAGGGAACCCGGGCGTGTGGTCATTGATCATCAAATCGTTGTCGATGGTCTTGGGCACGTGGATGCAGGTGAGCCCATAGCCATCTTTTTCCGCTTCTTCCGCCAAAATCCGCAGGGTATCGGAGGAATCGTTGCCGCCAAGGTAGAAAAAGGTGCCAATTTCATGGGCCTTCAGGACCTTGAAAATTTCCTGGCAATAGGCCAAATCCGGCTTGTCCCGCGTGCTTCCAAGGGCCGCACACGGGGTCGCGGCGATCCTCTCCAGGTGGTCTGGGGTCTCCTGGGTCAGATCGATGAAATCTTCGCTGACAATGCCGCTGACGCCGTGCCGGGCACCGTAAATCCGGTCCGAGGAGGCGAATTTGCGGCCTTCAAGCACCACGCCAGCCAGCGATTGATTAATGACAGCCGTCGGCCCGCCGCCCTGGGCGACGAGCACCTTACCTTGCAACATTGATCCTCCCGGGGGTCCTAAACGCCAAAAGGCGATGGCCACCTCTCGTTTCGGTGATCATTATACCAATCCATAATTCGAAAAGAACCCCCGGACGGGTAGGAATTGACCTACCTAAATGGGTAATCATAATTGGTTCCGGGCCAGGGGTGGGAAACCCTACCCGCGAAACCTGTCAGTGGGGGGTTGGTTCGACCTCGGGGCCAGTGCCAAGGTTTGATTGGGCTGTAAGGTAGGCGTCAACCGCCTGGGCGCGGTTGCGGACGCCCAGCTTGCCGTACAGGTTTTTCAGGTGATATTTGACGGTGTTCACCGAAATTCCCAAGTCGCTGGCGATTTGAGCGGTAGTGCGGCCGGTGCGAAGCGACGGCAGAAGTTCGCGTTCCCGGTGGGTCAGATGGGAAAACGGGTCGGTTTCAAGGGTGCGGACGTCAATGTAGGGGAACATCATGCGGCCTTGAGCCACGGCCGCAACGGTTTCCAGCAAGACATCGGTTGGCGCGTCTGTGGGGCAAAACCCGGCGCCGCCCAAAGCCATGACCAAGCGCGGGATATCGTCGGAAAGGGCGCCTGCGTACACCACGATACGCGGCGCGTCGGCGTTGTCCCGGAGCTCTTGCAGAACCCCACGCCCATCCAAGTACGGCATGTCCCAGCCAATCACCCCGACATCAAACGTCAGCGTGGTCACGGCCTCCAGGAACCTCTCGCCATCCGCCGCGACGGCCATCACGGTGAAGGGGCCGGCGTCGTTAAAGACTCGCTCCAGGCCGGAAAGAACGATGGGGTTTTTGTCAGCGAGCACCACTCCGATTGGTTGGGCGTCCTCACCGTCGCGGGGGCCGGCCATGCGCTAGCCCCACAATTCCGGCGGCGGCTGCATCGTGCCGCCATCGTATTGAATTCCATCCGGGCGATCTTCGGCCAGCAACAGCGGGCCATCCAGGTCGACAATGCGGGCATATGACCCAAGCAGAAATGCCGGGGCCATTCCCAACGAGGTTCCCACCATGCAGCCAATCATGATCGAAATCCCGCGTTCCCGGGCCGCGTTGGCGATCTGGATGGCTTCGGTGAGGCCTCCGGCCTTGTCGAGCTTGATATTGACGAAATCATAGATCTGGGCAACGGCCCCTAAGTCACTGGAATCGTGGATGGATTCGTCGGCACAAAGGGGCACGGCACGGCCCAGCGAGGCCAAGGCCGCGTCCTGGCCGGCCGGCAACGGCTGCTCCAACAGCTTGACGCCCATGCGCGCCAATTCCGACGCGTGTTCCGAGTAGGTGACCGGGGTCCAGGCTTCGTTTGCATCGACAATGAGTTCGGCGTCCGGCGCCGCAACCCGGACCTGACGCACCCGCTCAAGATCATCGGGGCCGCCCAATTTCAGCTTCAACAGTGGCCGGTGGC
>JAKZSO010000063.1:0-6290 GCA_047517625.1 Alphaproteobacteria bacterium | reverse complement strand
GCGGTAGTCGATGCCTAGCGAATCCAGGAACACCTGGGCGACCCAGCCCTGGATAGCGAAGTTTACGTTCTGGGGAATATCGCCGATGACCTCGGCCACGTACAAGGCGTCGAGTTTCGCCACCACCACCCCGACTACGTTTACGGCGCCATCCAACAACGGCCCGCCGCTGTTGCCGGGCTGCACGGGTGCGGTGATTTGCATGATCCGGCGGTCGTCCCCGGGCTCCGCCAGGGCGCTCACCGTCCCGGTGGTCACGATGGCCTCGGTGCTGGTAACCAGGTCTATACCAAACAGTGGATATCCAATCACCACCACAACGTCAGCGGGGCGAATGCCGCGGCCGGCCCGGAACGCCGCGGTTTCCGCGACCCGCAGGTCAGGGGCTAGCAGAAGTGCTAAATCGCTGTCGGGCTCCGCTGCCCGGACCTCGGCGGCCACGGTCTGCTGGGAACCGGTGCGGATGCGCAAGGCGGTGCAGTCGTCGATGACATGATTGTTGGTGACCACATGGCCGTCGTCGTTGACAACAAATCCGGTGCCGGTGGAGAAAATTTCGAGATTTGTGGCGCCGACACCAACCCGGCCTGGCCTGCGGGCTTCGGCCGCCCGGGCCACCAGCAACGCCACGTTCAGTTCGTCTGATAGTTCGCCGGTCGCGGGCAGCCCGTAGTCTTCTTGGAACTGGCGAATCGCCTCGCGGGTTTGAGGGCCAGCAAGGCCATCAGCCGGGCCCGGGCTGTAGCCCAAATCGGCGAGGGCCAACTGCACCCGGGATACTTCCTGGGTGGCCGCCGCCGGGGTTTCTACCACCGGTGCGACCTTCACAGTGGGATCGGGGGGTTCCAGGGTTGGCTGGAACAGCCCGTCCTCGAACTGCAATGCCAGTTTTTTGGCCAAATCGATCTGAGCGGTGGACAGCGTGAAATCCAAATCCGCAAGTTGTTCGATGGCGGTTTGGTTGTCCCACGTTTGGGCGGCAATTGTGAACCACATGTACGCCTGGATAGGGTCGGACGGCACCCCTTCGCCTTGGCGATAGATATAGCCCAAAGACAGCAGCGCGAATTCGTGGCTCTGGAGGCCCGCCTGGATCATCCACCAGGCGCCTTGGGCCAGATCCACCGGAACCCCATCGCCAATCGAATAATCGACGGCCATGTTGTATTGGGCTTCGGCATGGCCCTGTTCGGCCGCCTGGCGGTACCAAAAAATCGCCTCAATCATGTCCTCGGCGACGCCGTAGCCGTATTCATAGTTCACGGCCAATTCGTACTGGGCCTCCGCGAACCCTTGCTCCGCAGCCAACAGGTAATACCGCGCGCCCTCGGCGTAATCTTGGGGCACGCCGCGGCCCGAATCGAACATTTTACCCAACGCCAGTTGGGCGGCGCCATCGCCTTGGTCGGCGGCTAGGCTGTACCAAAAGGCAGCCTCGGACGCGTCTTGCAACACCCCGATCCCAAGTTCGTAATCGTACGCCAGCTCGAACTGAGCCGCCACGTGGCCTTGTTCGGCGGCGGCCAAATACCATTGGGCGGCAATTGCAAAGTCCTGCATAACGCCAAAACCGAAATCAAAATTGATGCCCATTTCGTATTGGGCCCTGGGGTCGCCAAATTCTGCTGCCAGCAACATCCAATCGGCGGCAATGTCATCGTCTGCTGGGACCCCATCGCCGGTCTGATACATCAGTGCCAGGTAATATTGAGCGTCTGGGTCCCCTTGCGCGGCAGACTCCTGAAACCAATAGGCTGCCTCGGCGTGGTCTTCCTCCACCCCCAGTCCATCGAAGTACAGGCCGGCCAAAAAATATTGGGCCAGTGAAAAGCCTTGAATCGCGGCTTCGAAATATAAGGCCGCCGCCAGCTCGAAATCCGGCTCTCCGATCAGGCCAAAATGGTAAATGTATGCCGCGAAGGTCTGGGCTTCCGGGTCGCCTTCTTCGACATGCGGCAGAAGCTCCGCCAGAGCCGCCTCGTAGTCTTCCAACTGGAACAGTTTCAGGGCGACATCCATTTCGGCCGTGGCGCTGCCGCCGCCCAAAAGCAACGCCAGCGCAACGCCAAAAATCCCAAGCTTCCTTCTTATGTGCCGCATATGTTGTCCGTCCCCGTGCGGAGTTGCCGCCAATGGTACGCCAGGATGGTGCGAATTACCGCCCCTTTGTCAAAGTTCCGGGTTCGGTGCGCCCGGGCGGCCGCGACGGTTGACGTTCATCCCATGAACGGGTTAGTGTTCACACCGCGAACACGAAAACTGGCCGAAACCCAGTGCCTAGGGAGGCCGGCGACCGAGGAGCTTCGGGTCCGTGGCAAGACAGGAAATCAGCCAAAACGAGACCGCCCGGCCGGTTGAGGCCGACGAGGTGGATGGCGACAGCGCCATCACCCTGGGCTTGCTCGACGCGGTTCACCAAAACAGCTCGGTATCCCAACGCTCGCTTGCGGCGGAACTTGGTATCGCGTTGGGGCTCACCAACGCCTATCTGAAACGGTGCGTGCGCAAAGGCCTGGTCAAAGTCCGGGCGGCTCCGGCCAACCGCTACGCTTATTATTTGACGCCGAAGGGGTTCGCCGAGAAAACCAAACTCACGGCGCGGTATTTGTCCGGGTCGTTCAGTTTTTACCGGCGCGCCCGCGGCCAATGCGATGCCTTGTTGGCCGCCGGCGCCGACGCCGGTTGGCGCAAGGTCGCCCTTTACGGGGTGGGTGACCTGGCCGAGATCGCCGTCCTCTGCGCCATGCGCCACCGGATAGAGGTCGTGGGCATTGCCGATGACAACGCCAAGATTGATCTGTTTTTGGACTTGGTGGTGGCGCGAAATTTGGCGGGACTTCCCGACATCGACGGCGCGCTGTTGACTGATTCTCTGCGCCCGCAAAAAAGCTTTGAATTACTGTGCCAGCAAATTGCTTCAGACCGCGTTTTGGTACCGGAGCTGTTGCACGTTTCGGCGGATTCGGGTGCTTCCGCAAAGGCCGCGTCGTGATTAGCTGGTATTGCGCATATACCAAGCCCGGTGCCGAGGTGTGGGCGCGAACAAACTTGTGGGAACGCGGCCTGGAGGTGTACCTGCCCCAGTACCAAAAGCGCCGGCGTCACGCCCGCCGGACGGACTACGTGGCCGCACCGCTTTTCCCGAGATACCTGTTTGTGTCGGCGGATTTGGAGGCCGGGGTTTCCCGCGCCATCACCTATGCGCCGGGGGTTTCGAACCTGATCTCGTTTGGCGGTCAAGCCGCCTCTGTGCCCGCCGCTATCATCGCCGAAATCCGCGCCCATGAAGGCGAAGACGGCATGGTCGATATCGATCGCGGCCAGGGTGCCGCGTCGCGCTATCAACCCGGCGACAAGGTGCGCATTGCCGAAGGCGCCATGGCTGACTCGGTGGGAATTTTCCACGCCCGCACGGCGGATCAGCGGGTGTTCATTTTGCTCAACCTGGTAGGCCGCCAGGTCCAGGTCAAAGTTCACGCCAGCGTTCTCAGCCTAGCGGACTGATGCGGTACCCGGCAGGTGTTGATTTGGCAGGGGGGCGCTCGCACCCGGCTTGCGGCAGCGATGGCGAATTCACAATGGAACACCTTCGTCCGGGCTCGCATTAGGAAAAGCCATCCATGAATTCCTGGCGCCAAAGATTTGCACTGATCGCTCGCCTGATCGGGAAGCGCCGTCGATTGGCCGCGGTGATGTTCACGGCGACGTTCGTTGCCGCTCTGGCTGAAAGTTTTGGCCTGTTCTTGGTGCTGCCGATTTTGTCGGGCATCTTGGGTCTAGCCACCGAGCCAGGACTGCTGACCGAAATTTCTGACCGCATCGAAAATACGCTGCCAGGCGCCTATCGCCTGGAATTCTTGCTGGCGTTGTTGGCGGCTGCGTTTTTGGCCAAGGCGACGCTGGCAGTCGCCGCCCGGGGTTTAACCGACTATTTCGCCCTGCGCCTGCGCGACGACTGGGCTTCGGCTTTGTTCGGACATTATCTGTCAGCCCGGCGTTCCGCGCTAGCCGGGCAAAAATTGGGGGCCATGGTCCACAACGTCGCCCAAGAATCCTATCGCGCGTCCCGGGGGGTCGCTTTACTTTTCGATTTCTTGAACCGCTCGATCCTGGTCCTGGTTCTGACCGGGCTGCTTCTGCTGATTAGTTGGCAGGCGACAATTCTGGTGGCAATCACCGGCGCCGTGGTGTTCACCGCGATCCGCAAGCGCACGTTTCGGTTTTCGCTAAAGTTCGGAAAGCTTCGGCAAAAAATGTTCCAGCAGATCACCGCGATTTCCGCGGAGTCCCTGGCCGCCATCACCGAAGTCAAACTGTTCGGCGCGCACGGCCGCAAGCGAACGGAGTTGGCACAGCGTCTGGGATTGCACACGCGGGCCGAAACAAAATTCCGGGTGGCCAAGGAAATACCGGTGCAGGCCACCGAGTTCATGGTGATCGTGATGTTTGGGGTTGGCTTACTTGTTTTGATTCGGGGGCTGGGTTTGGAGCCGAAGGCCTACGCCGGCCAGCTGGGGCTGTTCCTGTTAGTGGGCCAGCGCCTTCTGACCAACGTCAACAACATCATTTCTCAACGCATGAAAATCGTTGCGATGTTGCCCGCCGTCGCGTTAGTCAACGACCTCGCCCACAATGGCCCGGATCGCGAGGACACAGAGACCGGCGGCGCGTTCACCGGTCTAGCCGGCGATATTGAATTCCGTGACGTGGGTTTCGCCTATGAACCGGGGTCGCCGATCTTGTCCGGCATCAATCTGTTCGTTGCCAGGGGCAAGACCACGGCCATCGCCGGTGCATCGGGGGTCGGCAAGTCGACGTTCGCCGACATGCTGCTGGGGTTTATTTCTCCCACTACAGGCGCCATTTTCGCCGGCGATCAGAGCTGGGCGGAATTTTCGCTGGCTTCGCTGCGCCAGGGCATCGGTTACGTGACCCAGTCGCCGATGATCTTCAACGCCACCGTCCGTGACAACATCCGGTTTGGCGCTCCCGGGGCCACGGATGCGGAAATTCTCGCCGCTGCAAAGATCGCCAATGCCGACAGTTTCATAGACGCCATGGCGGACGGCTACGACACCCAGATCGGCGATCGTGGCGAAAATTTATCGGGTGGCCAGCGCCAGCGGATTGCGATCGCCCGGGTCGCCCTGCGCCGCCCCAGCGTTTACGTGTTCGACGAGGCTACAAACTCCCTGGATCCGGAATCAGAGGCTTCGGTTCGGGCCGCCATCCGCAAACTGTCCGGCGATGCCACGGTGATCTTGATCGCCCACGGATCATCGCTTCTGGAACAGGCGGATGTGATTTACCGGCTGGAAAGCGATGGCGCCCACCGGGTTTCGCGCACCGAGGCGGCTGAATGACGGACCAAATACAAATCGGCGGCCATGTTGTGGGGGCGGGGAACCCCACGTTCTTGATCGCCGAAGTCGCCCAATCCCACGACGGATCCTTGGGTCTTGCCCACGCCTTCATTGACGGGGCGGCTGCCGCGGGCGCCGACGCCGTGAAATTCCAAACCCATATTGCCGCCGCCGAATCGACGCTGGACGAAGCATTCCGCACGGCCTTCAGCACCCAGGACGATACCCGCTTCGATTATTGGAGGCGCATGGAATTCACGGCCGAGCAATGGGCGAGCTTGGCTGCCCATGCGGCCCACAAAGACCTGGTGTTCCTGTCCTCGGCGTTTTCAATCGAGGCCGTGGAGATTTTGAAATCGCTGGGGTTGTTGGCGTGGAAGGTTGGGTCCGGCGAATTGGCCTCAAATCAAATGCTGGGGTTTATCGCCGAAACTGCCGCCGCCACCGCGGCTCCGGTGTTGCTCAGCACCGGAATGACCACGTTCACCGAAGTTGACATCGCTGCCGGGTTAGTGCGCGACGCTGGCGCGGCGTTGGGCGTGTTCCAATGCACCAGCCGTTACCCGTCGGCCCTGGAAGACGTTGGCCTGAATGTCATGGATGAATTGGCTGACCGTTTGGGTTGTCCGGTGGGCCTGTCCGATCATTCCGGCACCGTGTATCCGGCGTTGGCGGCGATCGCCCGGCGGGCGGACATGGTCGAAGTCCACATCGCGTTAGATAAATCCATGTTTGGCCCCGATGTGCCGGTGTCTTTGACCCCAGACCAGATCGCCTTGCTGCGGGGTGCCCGGGATGCGGTGGCGGTGATGGATGCCAACCCGGTGGACAACGATGGGATGGCGGCGGATTTGGCCCCGATGCGATCTTTGTTCAACAAAAGCGTCGCTCCCATCCGGCAATTGGCGGCGGGCACGACCCTGGAGC
>JAKZSO010000062.1:0-2949 GCA_047517625.1 Alphaproteobacteria bacterium | reverse complement strand
CCGGCCATTGCCAACCGAAGAGTAAAGTCCAGTGCAAAGTCTTGTACCTGCACTGTGCCTTTCTCGATATTCACCGAAAACGCGCCATGCTGCATCCACGCGCCAAGCGCGGTGTAGTCCGTGCCCGTCGTGGATGCGGTTAGGTACAGGAGCGTGATTCCATGTTTCGTCCCAACCGCGTCCGTTGGTCCGTCCACGGTTATCAAGTCGGACAGGCTCACGGTCTCGGAGTATCCGATCGTGGGATTCGATATTAAGCACTGACCCCCCGCGCATCGTGCCTGGAGATGAAATGTTGGGACTTCAGGAACGTTTGTTTCTCCGTGCACCGTCGATAGGATCAGCGAATCGGCCCGCGACAAGATGGCTGGTGCGCGCGCTTTCTGCGCCGCCGGCGACTCGACCGGCGCGGTCGCGCCAGTCAAATCTCTGATGCTGTCGAGGCTGAGGGCGGGCTTCCCCGATGGGCCGCCTCCGCCGCCGCCGCCGCCGCCGCCGCACGCGGCCAATGCGAGAATCGTCACGGATAGCCCCGCGCGCCATATATTTCCCATTTTATTTCTCCGTTTCCGCTTGGCTGGGCAAGGAAATCGTAGACCGGGTTGACATTTCGCAAGTCGGATTGCGAATTGTCAACCAGGTTTGTTTGGTACGACAAACACGGGGGGACAGGGGAAAAGGGGCTGGAACCTTGCCCAGCCTTGCCCAGACACGTCACGCCATGCCAGCCACGCTACGCCGTGCCACGTCACGCCGCGCCCCCAGGGATTAGAGCGTATTGCCCGGCCCGCCGTCAATGCCGTCCGCGCGGCCTACCTACCCCAACAACCCAAGAGCGCATCCGGGCCGCCATCCATCATGGTTGGCATGCCCCTGCATGTTGTGATAAATTTTGGTTCAGCCACTAGCTATTGAAGGAGGGCGGCCAAATGATGATCCGCATCCCCAACCGCGTCATCGACCGGTTTGTGCGAGTGAAGGAACGTCTGCGAGCGCAGATCAGGGCGGGCGGCGAGGAGCCGAACGACGCCCGAATTTTCGAGCGGATGGTCGAGATTCTCGACAATGCCGTCACGTTGCCCCCGCTGCCCGCCGAGGCGACACCCGATCACATACTACTCGCCATCCAACGTTGCCTCGACCTCGGGCGTAGGGCCATGGACTCCGCCGACCACCTGGAAGCGATGTTTAGGACGCAATTTCCGGCCGAGTACGCGGACAGCGCGCGGGGGAGCCCCGACCAAAAGACCCCGAAAACTCTGGAAGAATACGCGGCCAGCGCCCTGGGAAACCCCGACCAAAAAGATGGCCGGGGCGACGAAACCCCGGCAGACGAATAAACGCCGGGGCAGCGACCAATCCGCCCCGGCGTTCATGATTTTCCGACACCTGATCTACCAAAAAAGGTGTCAACACTCGAACCCGCCAAAGGGATTTCAAATGTTGGACCAAGTAGTAGACCGCGCCGCCACCCCGTGCAACGTGCCGACGGTTGCCCGCCCCGAGGCGGTGCGCAATCCGCAATCCGAAGACGGCACCAGGGACGACCCCAGCGCCAGCGAAATTTTCGCCAACTGGGTTGTGTTGATCTGCCGGGAAACGGTCTTGAGATTTAACAACCCTCAAGATTTTCCTGCGCTCCAAGTCTTGGCCGCATCCCGGGCGTTGTGGGACCGTGGCTTGCGTGGACGGGCGCCCGGCGGCTGGCCGGAATTGGTAGGGATGTCCCGGCGAAGCTGGTACTCCGCCAAGCTCCGCGCGGTCGAGTTGGGCTTGGTTCGGGTTGTCCCGGGCGGCGGGATCAAACCGTTGTTGCGGCACGAGCGCGGCCGGGGCCAATATTCGCGAGTACCGACCTCGCTCTTATTCGACGAAAAATTGTCCAGGACGGCTAAGAGAGTTTTCATCGGGCAGGCCCTGTATTCCTCCGGCCTTGGAGACAGCAGGGCGGCCGTGGCGACAATAGCCAGGGCGTCAGCAACCCACATCCGGAACGTGCGCCGGGCGCTCAGGGAATTGGAAAACCAGTGCCGCATTACGCACATGGGCTCGGTCGCCCGAGGGGTCCAGAGGTATAACTTAGTCGGCCAAGTTATCCACAGAACCCCAAAATCAGGCCACCCCAAAGAGGAAAAGTGGGCAACGACAGCCACCCCAACGGGGGAAATTGGGCAACGAGAGCCACCCCAAATTGGGCAACGACAGCCACCCTTTCATGAATCTTTCAAGAATAAAGAACTTCAAGAACGCCGCGAGGCTCCGGTGCCGGTTACTCGCCCGGCCCCTCGCGACGAACGGGGACCACCACCAATAACAAAACAGCAAGCGGAAACAATCGTCACGCAGTTCGGCTTGAAAAAGTTCTGCAAGCAATCAAGCGGTCTTCAAGGGCAGCAAGCGAGCGACAGAGCCCGGAAATTCTTTGCCGACTGGTCATCCGAAAGACTCAAGGCGGCAATCCAATCGGCTGAAACCTCGCTTGGTAGTGCCACCGCGACCGAACAGCGAACGCTCAGAGCGCAAATCAAGGACTTTTCCGACCAGATTGAAAGGCATGCTGGAGATTTCTGCCCGGCGGATTTCGGCCTCGAATTCGCATAAAGGCCCGACGAAAGGAGTTGGTGGCAAAATGACATATCCAAATTCCCCGCGCTATTTCAGCCTCGAAGACGACACCCGACTGGCTCACTTGCGCGGCGTTGCGGCGAACGAATACGAGCGGCACTCGCGGGCGACTGCCGAATCGAGTGGACACGCCTGTACCCGGCTTGAGCGTCACCCGGCCCGTGCCGCGCGCCGAACACTAAGGAACTGGAGCAACATCGCACTGAGGGAGAGAAGGACATGAAAATGAGCGACAAGACCGAGATCACACCCAAGGCGCTGGCCGCATTGGCGTTGGCTAGGCACGTGCGGGAGATAGCGGTGTGGTCTGGCGCTGACTGGGAC
>JAKZSO010000061.1:0-9777 GCA_047517625.1 Alphaproteobacteria bacterium | reverse complement strand
TCCCCACCACATGAACGCTGGGGCCCGCCACCGCCAGTATCTTGGGAACGATGCCATCGACGCTGCCGAAACGGCGATCCTGGCCGGCTTGCGTGGTGGCTTCAATTTGCGCCACCCAGTCGTCTGCGGAAACCCGCACCCGCCACAGCAGAGTAGTGGAGCTCAAGTCCGCCAGGAAACAGATGATTTGGGCGCCGCCGCCAACGTCCAGGACCCGCCCCCCGGGCAGACCGCCACTGTCGATCAACGGCCCCATGTCGAGGACCACTTGGCGGGCCAATCCCTCGAAGCCTTCCCTTGATTCGGTGTCCAAGACAGCCCGCTAGACTAGGAATTTGATGTCGCTGGTCATGGTCTGATACGCATAGACGTTGGTGGCCAGGTCCGCCGCGGTAATCCCATATTTGATGGCAAAGGAAAAGATGTGAATGATTTCGGCGGCGCCGTGGCCCAAGATATTGGCCCCCAGGATTTTGTCCGATCCGTTTTCCACCAACACCTTGGCAAACGACGCCGTCTCGGCATAGGTGACCGCTGACCGCCACGGGGTCATCTCGTTCATCTTTACGGCAAAATCCAGCCCGGCCTCACTGGCCGCCGCCTCGGTCATGCCGACACTGGCGAGGTTTGGCACCGCGAACACGACGCTCGGAATGGCCCGGTAGTCCGGTTCGGTCATGGCGCCGTCCGGGGCAACGGCATTTTGCCCGGCGATGCGGCCCTCGTACGTTGCCAACGCCGAAAGCTGGGGCCCGGCGATGGTATCCCCGGCGCCAAACACGCCGGGGTTCGAGGTGCTGCGCAGGTACCGGTTCACGGACAGCACCGGGCCGGCCATTTCGACCCCGGCGGCGGCTAAATCCAGATCGGCCAAGTTGGCGACCCGGCCGACGCCGTTGGCCACCATGGCCACTTTGCGGGTCTGTTCCTTGCCGTCGGCCGAGAATGTCACCGTATATCCGCCGTCTTCAGCCACGATGGCGCTGGTCACGGCGCCGGTGATGATCTCCATGCCGATGCGCCGGCTCTCTTCCAGCAGTTTGTCCACCGCTTCCGGTTCCTTCTGTGGCAGTGCCCGTTCCATGACTTCCAGGATCGTGACTTGGGCCCCGGCGCGCTGGAACACATGGCCGAATTCAAAGGCAATGACGCCGCCACCGATGAACAGGATGGTTCGCGGCAATTCCGCCATTTCCATGATGTCGTCGCTGGTGATGGTGTGCTCGAAACCGGGGATCGGCAATGACCGGGCCTTGGAGCCAGTGGCCACAAGGATCCGCTTGAAGGTGCAGGCATCGTCGCCCACGGCCAATTCATTGGCGCCCGTGAATTTGGCGGCACCGTGAATGACGTCGTAACCGCTGTCGGCGAAGCCCTTCTCGAAGGCCGCTGGGTCATCTCGGATAAAGCCTCGCTTGCGCTCTAACAGCGCAGGCCAATCCAGGGTCGCTCGACCCACCGAAATATGGTGCTCCGGCGATTGGGCAATGGCCTGCAGCGTTTCCGCCGCCGCCACATAAACTTTTTTCGGGACACAACCGCGCAGAGCGCAGGTGCCGCCGACGTCCCCGGATTCAATCATTGCCACCGACTTGCCTGCTTCTTTTGCAACCCAGGCGGCGGCAGCCGCCGCGCTGCCGGACCCCAGCACGATAAAATCATATTCTTTGGCCATATCTTCCTCCAGGCACATTTGTCCTCAGTAAAATTGGGGCCATCCTGCCTGTGGTTGGCGCCCATGTCAGATGGATTTTGCGTGATCGGCCGCGTGGTCCCGGGAATGGCTTTGGCCCTTGCGAAGGAGGCTGCTACAAACAATGTTCTTAGAGCGGCCAGGAACCTAGCCACCTGGCCGACGACACGCCTGGGCCACTTCGCGGAACTCTATGATTTTGTATTTGCAACTGGCGGGTGGCCTGATCATCCTCCTTGTCGGCGGCGAATTGCTGGTGCGGGGATCGATTTCGATCGCCAACCGCCTGGAAATTCCGCCCATTCTCATCGGCCTGACGGTTGTCGCCTTTGGCACTTCCGCGCCTGAGTTCGGCGTCAGCCTGAAGGCCGTCTTGGAGGGCTCCAGCGGTGTCGCCATCGGCACCGTGGTCGGCAGCAACGTCGCCAACGTCCTGCTGGTGCTGGGTGTTCCCGCGCTGATCGTTGCCGGCGGCCACCGCACATCCGCGGTGCTGCGCGATGTGGATTTGATGGTGGGCTCGGGGATTTTGCTGCTGGCCTTTGCCGCCAACGGCTCCATCGCCCGTTGGGAAGGGGCGGTGATGTTCGGATTGCTCGGCGCCTACCTGTACGCCTCTTATCGCCGGGCCCGGGATGAGTCTGGAGCCATTGGCCTTGAGCACCAGGAAGAAGTCGAGGCCCATCACGCCCCCCACTCTATTGCTCTGTCGCTGATTTTTGTCGGAATAGGCGTTGCCGGCCTGTGGGGTGGGTCCCAGATTTTGGTCCCCGCCGCCGTAGAGTTTGCCGTAACAATGGGGGTTTCGGATAAAGTCATCGGCGTGGTCTTGGTGGCGGTGGGAACCTCGATGCCAGAGCTAGCGACCTCTGCCGTGGCGGCCGTGCGCAGGCACGGGGACGTGGCCATCGGCAACGTAGTCGGCAGCAACATGTTCAATATCCTGGGGGTGCTGGGATTGACCGCGGCAATCTCGCCCATTCCGGTCGGCATGGAGGTTCTGTCCTTTGATATGTGGGTCATGATCGGGGTTTCGTTGTTGCTGATTCCTTATGCCATGCGCCAGCGCACCGTGGGCCGGGTTGGCGGAATGGTGTTTTTGACCCTGTATGCCGGGTTCATTGGTTTGCAGTTCACGAGGTTGCCAGGCTTGCTGGCCGTCAGTGACGTGTGGCCGCCGTGGTAGGTGACCCCCCTGGTGCCGCACTGGTCACCGGCGCTGGTCGCCGTATTGGCCGGGCCATTGCTCTGGAACTGGGGTCTAGGGGCTGGGCTGTGGCGGTTCACCACCGGAATTCCGGCCCGCAAGCTGAGGAAACCGTCGCCATGATCGAGGCTGATGGAGGCCGCGCGGTCACGCTCGCCGCCGACCTTAGTGACGAGGGTCAAACCGTCAATTTGATTGGCTGTGCCGCACAAGCCCTTGGCCCGGTGACCTGCTTGGTGAACAACGCCTCGATGTTCGAGCACGATAGCGCGGCCACCGCGACCAGGGAGTCTTGGGACCGGCATTTTGCCGTCAACCTGCGGGCGCCATTTGTCCTGATCCAGGCCCTTGCCGCCGGGCTGCCCCTTGGCGCATCAGGCAACATCATCAACCTGCTGGACCAGCGGGTTTGGAACCTGACCGCTGAGTTCGTTTCCTACACCCTGACCAAGACCGGTTTGTGGACCCTGACTCAAACCATGGCCATGGCGCTGGCCCCGCGAATCCGAGTTAACGGCATTGGCCCCGGGCCGGTTTTGGCCAGCCGCGACCAAACGCCGGAGCAATTCGCCGCGCAAGTAGCTGCGACCCCCCTGGAACAAGCCACGCCAGTGGAAAAAATCGCCGAGGCGGTGTCCTTCATTCTCAGCTCGCCGACCATGACCGGGCAAATGATCGCGCTGGATTCTGGCCAGCATTTGGACCGTGGCCGCAAATGGCAGGGCGGCGAAACCGATGGCTGACGGCACATTGGAATCCCGGGTGGTTTTGATCCGCGATCTGGAGCTGACGGCCAAGATCGGCGTTTATACCCACGAACGCCAGGACAGCCAGTTGATCCGCATCAACCTCGCCCTGACCGTGGGCCGGAGTCCGATCGAAGACCGCCTTAAAGACACGGTCTCCTATGAATCCACGGTCGAAAATGTGAAGGGCCTGATCGCCCAGGGCCACATCAATTTGGTGGAAACCCTGGCCGAGCGCCTCGCCGATATGTGCCTGGAGGACGATTTGGTGGAGCGGGTGGAGGTTCGCGTGGAAAAACGGCACGCGGTGGCCGAGGCCGCCGGGGTCGGCGTTGAAGTGACAAAAATGAAACCGCCACCGGGTTGATTTCGCGGCGCCTAGCGTTAATGAATTTAACTCTATTCGTTGAAGAAATTCGGCCAAATGGCTGACACATATGGAATTGTTGTGCACAGTAGGACGACGCCAGCCCTGACCGTGACAATTTTCCCCGGCGGCAGAAAGCCTGGGGTGCACGGTTCCTGCTTGACTTTATTTATGCGTTATAAATCAATATGTTACCGAAAATGATCAAAATTTTGGCAATTGTGGCGGACCCCAGCGTTCGCCCTAAATCGGTGGTCGATGACCCGACATATCCACCCGCTTATCCACAGGATTAGTGGATACTTGAGTGTGCGGATTTAGGCCTCATGGCAGCAGCGAAACACGGCTCCAAACCACCGGCTGAAACCGGCGGTGTGCATGGCTCTCAGGACCCCGGCCAGAACGCCCCTCAGCCCAGCCCACCGTCCCTGGCAAGCGGTGTTGCGGTCATCAACGCGCACTTACGGACCTTGCCCGGCGCGCCTGGCGTTTATCGGATGGACGACGCCAAGGGCAACCCTCTGTACATCGGCAAAGCCAAGAATCTGAAGAAACGCGTCGCGTCCTATACCCGGCCCACCCGCATGAATGGCCGGCTCCAGCGTATGGTTTCGCACACCGTTTCCATGGAATTCATCACCACCCACACCGAAGTTGAAGCCCTGCTGCTGGAATCCAACCTGATCAAGAAGCTGAAGCCCCGGTACAACATCCTGCTGCGGGACGATAAGTCGTTTCCCTACATCTTGATCACCGGCGACCACGACTGGCCGCAGATCACAAAGCACCGGGGCGCCCGCAACCGCCAGGGCCGCTATTTCGGGCCATTCGCCTCCGCCGGCGCGGTCAACGCCACTATCAACGCGTTGCAAAAAGCCTTTCCCCTGCGCAATTGCTCGGACAGCATCTTTTCCAGCCGCACCCGGCCTTGCCTGCAGTACCAAATCAAGCGCTGCACTGCGCCGTGTGTCGGGAAAATTGACGCAAACGACTATGGGGTCATCGTCGAGCAGGCCTTCACCTTTCTGTCCGGCAAATCCCATGCCATCCAGGAAAGCTTTTCCGACCGCATGCAGGCAGCCAGCGCCGACCAGGACTTCGAAACCGCCGCGATCTACCGGGACCGCATCCGCGCCCTGACCCAAATTCAGGCCCGCCAGGGAATCAACAATCCCGGGATCGGCGACGCCGACGTGGTGGCCGTGCACCAATCGGCTAATCAAACCTGCGTTCAGGTGTTTTTCTTCCGGGCCGGGCAGAATTTCGGCAACCGCGCCCATTACCCCAGTAACGTCGGCGATCGCGGCCCGGCAGAGGTGGCCGAGGCCTTTTTAGGGCAGTTCTATGCGGGCAATCCGCCGCCCAAGCAGATTCTTCTGTCCCACGCCATCGAACATCACGATCTGGTGGCGGAGGCGCTGAGTATTCGGGCAGGACGCAAGGTCAATCTGCTAACGCCAAGACGCGGGAAAAAACGCGAACTGGTGCTGCAGGCGGTGGCCAACGCCTCCCAAGCCCTGGACCGCCGGTTGGCGGAAAGCGCCTCCCAGCGCAAATTATTAGAGGGAGTGGCGAAGGCCTTTGGCCTGGAAAATCCGCCCGGGCGCATCGAGGTCTATGACAACAGCCACATTTCCGGGAGCGACGCGGTCGGCAGCATGATCGTGGCCGGGGCGGAGGGCCTGGCCCGCAATCAATACCGCAAATTCAACATCAAGGACCCCGAAACGGGCCCCGGCGACGATTTCGCCATGGTCCGTGAAGTGCTGACCCGGCGGTTTTCGCGGTTGCTGAAAGAAGACGCGCCGCGGGAATCGGGGACCTGGCCGGACTTGGTGCTGATCGACGGCGGCGCCGGGCAATTGTCGTCAGCCGAGCAGGTGTTTTCCGACTTGGGCGTGACGGGCGTGGCTCTGGGGGCGATTTCCAAAGGCCCTGACCGCAACGCCGGGCGCGAGCAGTTCCATTTTCCCGGCAAGGCGGTTTTCCGCTTGGCAGACGGCAGCCCCGTGCTTTATTTCCTCCAGCGCCTGCGCGACGAAGCCCATCGGTTTGCCATTGAAGCCCACCGCGGCCGCCGATCCCGGCGCATCACGGGGTCGCCTCTCGACGAAGTCCCGGGCATTGGCTCGGCCCGCAAGCGCGCTCTGCTGCACCATTTCGGCTCTGCCCGGGCGGTGACCGAGGCCGGGGTGGCGGATTTGGAATCCGTCGATGGCATTTCCAGCGCCGTCGCCGCTGCGATCTACAATCACTTTCACGAATGAGCGCCACTCGCAAACCGTGTTACAAGCCGACCCGTGATTACCAGCCTGCCCAATCTTTTGACGTTGTCCCGGATCGCGGTGATCCCGGCCCTGATCGCCTCGTTTTACCTGGACGGAGAATTCTCCAACTGGGTGCCCCTGACGTTGTTCACGATTGCCGGCTTGACGGACATTTTGGACGGCTATGTGGCCCGGGCCATGAACGGGCAATCCAGTTTGGGCAAATTCATGGACCCCATCGCCGACAAACTCTTAGTGGCCACCACCATTTTGATGCTGGTGGCGCTGGACCGGATTACCGGCTGGACGGTGCTGCCGGCCTTGATCATCGTGCTGCGCGAAATTGTGGTCTCGGGCTTGCGGGAATTTCTGGCCGAAATCAGAGTCAGCGTCCCGGTCTCAACCCTCGGGAAATGGAAAACCGCGGTGCAACTGACCGCCCTGGGATTTCTGATTTCCGGCGCCGCTGGCGACCGGGTCTTGGCCGATCCCGTGGCAGCGACCACGATCGGCGAATGGGGCTTGTGGATCGCCGCCGCGATCACCCTGGTTTCAGGCTACGATTATCTGCGGGCGGGGAAATCCCACCTCCGCGACGGCATCTAGCCCCAGGCGCATGCCATGGAAATTCTCGGAATTGTGGGCCGCCAAAACAGCGGCAAAACCACCCTGATCACTCGGCTAATCCCGGCCCTGAAAGCGCTTGGCTTGTCAGTCTCCACCGTCAAGCATTCCCACCACGGCTTTGAGATCGACACTCCGGGCAAGGATACCTTCCGCCACCGCGAATCCGGCGCCGAAGAGGTCATGTTCACCTCGAACAAACGCTTGGTGCTGATGCGCGAGATCGGCGACGGCCCGGAGCCCACCTTGGAAGACCTGATCGCGCGCATGACCCCGGTGGATTTGGTGCTGGTGGAAGGCTTCAAGACCCTGCCGCTGCCAAAGATCGAAGTGAGGGCACCGAAAGACACCGAGCCCACGATCCAACCCACCGATGACTCCGTGGTGGCGATTGTCGCCGCTACCGCCGATCCCGCCGGGCCGGTGCCGACTTTTGGCCGGGACGATATCGACTCCATCGCCGCCCTGATCGTCGGCAGGGTGACCACCGCCCGGGTGGCGGACGGCTGACGCCAGGGTTAAGCTAGGCCCATGGAATTGCTGTATTTCGCCTGGCTGCGGGAAAAGGTGGGATTTTCCGACGAAAAAGTCGCCCTGCCAGAAAATGTGAGCGATGTCGGCGGCCTGCTGGAATGGCTCCGGGGCCGCGGCGTTGGCTATGCCGAGGCCCTGAAAGACCTGTCCGTCGTGCGCGTGGCCGTTAACCAGGAATTCGCCCAGCCCACCGATCCGGTCAAAGACGGCGACGAAATCGCCCTGTTCCCGCCGGTCACGGGAGGCTAAAGACATGGCCATTCGGGTGCAAACCGAAGATTTCGATGTGGCCGCGGAAACCAAAGCGTTGGTATCCGGCAACACCAACATCGGCGCGATCGTGACGTTCACCGGCGTGGTGCGGGATATGGCCGGGGGCGAGGCGATCTCTGCCATGACCCTGGAGCATTACCCGGAAATGACCGAGGTCCAATTGGCCAAGATTGAGGCCGAGGCGAACGAGCGTTGGCCCCTGAACGCCAGCCTGATCATTCATCGCTACGGCCGTTTGGAACCGGGGGAGCAAATCGTGCTGGTGATTACGGCGTCGTCCCACCGTCACACGGCGTTCGAGGCGGCGGAATTCTTGATGGATTGGCTGAAAACCCATGCGCCGTTTTGGAAGCAGGAAGCCACGGTTGACGGCGACAAATGGGTGGCGGCCAAAGGCTCCGACGATGATGCCACCGAACGTTGGGGCGAAACCAGCCCGCCAAAACCCGCCAAAATTGCGGCCGCCAAAGGATAAAGGCTTAGCGGCTCCCAATCCCCCTATCGAAAAAGGGATTTCCGCGCCTTGAAATCCGCGCTAACCGGGCGCAAATTACTGAAAATCGCTAATTCCCGGAGACCGTCCATGTTCATCCAGACCGAAGAGACTGAAAATCCGTCCGAATTGAAGTTCCTGCCCGGCCGCCAGGTGCTGCCAGCTGGCAAAATGGAATTCTCCGACGCCGATGGGGCCAAAACCTCACCCCTCGCCAAACGGCTGTTTGCCGTGGCTTCAGTCGAAGGGGTTGCCCTGGGCACCGATCACATCACCCTCACCAAAGCCGGTGGTTCCGAATGGAAGACGCTGAAGCCCGCGATTCTTGGGGTGATCATGGACCACTTTACGTCTGGCGAAGGGCTTTTGGCCGACGGCGTCGCTGCTGAAAAAGCGGCGGCAGTGGGCGCCCCTGAACTGGTCACCGATGGCCCGATTTCCGAACAGATCGTGGACCTGTTGGAATCCCGGATCCGCCCGGTGGCCAAGGATCAAGACGGCGACGTTTCATACCTGGGATACGACCCAGCCCACGAGCGCGTGCATTTGGCTTTCACTGGCGGCGCCTCCAGCCTGCTGGGCGGTGTTCAGACCATGCTGCGCCATTATGTGCCGGAAGTCGGGGAAGTGGTGGACCAGGCGGACTTCCGCCCCAAGCCAGGCCTGGACTCGCCGGAAGGCATCGCCGTGCAAAAAGTTCTGGACGAACAGATCAATCCCGGCGTTGCGGGGCACGGCGGCCACATTTCGCTGGTCGATGTGGCTGACAACACCGCCTATATCCGCCTGGAAGGCGGCTGCCAGGGTTGCGGCATGGCCGACGTCACGTTGAAGCAGGGCGTCGAAGTAGCGATCAAGGACAACGTGCCCTCGATCGTTGCGGTCATGGACACCACCGAGCATGGCGACGGCAAAAACCCGTATTTCCAGCCCGGAAAATAGTCATTTTCCAGTCCACGACAGCGGCGCTGCTGCTGTCCACCTATGACCTGGGGCATCAGCCCTTTGGTCTGGCGTCCCCTGCCGCGTGGCTGACCGAAGCCGGGCTCGACGTCATCTGCAACGATTTGGCGGTGGAGGCGCTGGATGAGAATGCGGCCCGGTCGGCCGCGCTGATCGCGGTCTACATTCCCATGCACACTGCGACGCGCATGGCGGCGGAACTGCTGCCCCGGCTGCGGCGTATGAACGCCAGCGCCCACATTTGTTGCTATGGCCTTTATGGCCCAGTCAATCATGACACCCTGACAAGCCTCGGCGCCGACACCGTCATCGGCGGCGAATTCGAAGGCCCGCTCACAGATTTGGCCCTGGGGCTGGCGGCCGGGGAAACCCCATCGCTGCCCACCACCTCCTTGGCGAAGCAGGGTTTCCGCGTACCCCGGCGGGGCGGCCTGCCGGCGCTGTCCCACTATGGCCGCCTGAACAATGGTCCTGATGGATCCGCGGTCGCCGGCTACACCGAGGCCAGCCGGGGCTGCAAACACACCTGTCTGCATTGCCCTGTTGTGCCCGTGTACCAGGGCAAATTCCGCGTCGTTCAGCGCGACGTTGTGTTGGCCGATGTTCGCCA
>JAKZSO010000060.1:0-6843 GCA_047517625.1 Alphaproteobacteria bacterium | reverse complement strand
AACACCGGCGATGTGATTTTGGACCCATTCTTTGGCACCGGCACCACGGGGGCTGTGGCCAAGCGCCTTGGCCGGCGCTGGTTGGGCATCGAGCGCAGCAAGAAATATTCGGACCTGGCCCGCAGGCGCATCGACGCGGTGGATGTCAGCGAGGACGCCGGTTTGGAAATCACACTGTCAAAGCGCGACCAGCCCCGGGTGCCCTTTGGCCGGGTGGTTGAAGAGGGCCTGCTGTCCCCGGGGGACATGCTTTATGACCACACCCGGCGCCATTCGGCCCGAGTCAGAGCGGACGGGTCGTTGGTGAGCAACGACGCGACCGGGTCCATTCATCATGTTGGAGCTCAGGTTCAGGGCGCATCCGCCTGTAATGGCTGGGCTTTTTGGTGCTTCGAGGTCGGCGATGTGTTGGTGCCCATCGATACTCTTCGCGACCGCCTCCGGGCCGCGATGATCAACTAACTTCCCCTCCAACTGCGAGGCCGGCGACCTTGGAAAAGACGGTGGGGAGGCCGGCGGCGTTCAGATCATCCAGCGCCACCCAAGTGCCAGCCAGATTTCCGCCGGATCGGGTCCGCGCCGCCAGTACGGTGAGCGCCAAATGAAAATGCGTGAATGTATGGCGGACCTCGCCGGGCACCGCCCGCCAATGGGCGGCGGTGGGAGCAAATTCCCGGGCGGCTTCATCGGCCCAGGGCGCTGGCCGCCAGCGTGTTCCCGGCACCGCCAACATGCCGCCCAGAAGCCCCGACGGTGGGCGGCGCTGGAGCAACACTTTACCCCGGCGCTCCAACCAAAAACACACGCCCATGTGGCTTGGCCGGATCGGCTTTCGCCCGCGCTTTGGCAAGCGATCCTGGGTGCCCTTTTCTCGGGCTTTGCAGCCTTGAGAAATGGGACACGCCGCGCAGCCGGGAGAGCGCAAGGTACAGACAGTGGCACCCAGTTCAATTAGGGCCTGGGCGAAATCGCCGGGGCGCGATTCCGGCACCAACGATGCCGCAAGCTTGCGTATTTTGGGCCGGGATTTGGGTAACGGTGTGTGCACCGCGTACAGCCGCGAGACGACCCGTTCAACGTTGCCGTCCACCGCCGAGGCACGGGCGTCAAAGGCAATCGCGGCAATTGCCGCCGCCGCGTGTAGACGCCAACGCCAGGCAGCGCCCTTAAGCCCGCCTCAGTACCCGGAAATCCGCCGCCACCTTGGGTCACCAACTTGGCACAAGCGTGGAGATTGCGGGCTCGAGCGTAATATCCAAGCCCCGCCCAGGTGGCCAAAACGTCGTCTAAATTGGCAGCCGCCAAGGCCTGCACTGTCGGCCACTGTGCCAAGAATTTTTCGTAATATGGCGCGACCACCACCGCCTGGGTCTGTTGCAGCATGATTTCCGACAGCCATACGCGGTAGGGGTCGGGGGCGGCCCCGGCCGACGCCCGCCACGGTAAGGCCCGGGCGCTGGCGTCGTACCAATCCAATAGAAGCGCTGCCCGATCCGTCATCAGAGAAGGCTAGCATGTCGCGCGGGCAGATCGTTGCGTTGCTTCACGCGACGTGACTCTGATCGGCAAACGCGCGAGCAGATCGTGTCGCAGCCTGCGACACGTGAATCTTATCGGCAAACGCGCGAGCAGATCGTGGCGCAGCCTGGGACACGTGAATCTGATCGGCAACAAATGATCAATGCGTTGCCCTCTGCCTCCGAATCCCACATGCTATCGCTCATGGAAAAACGCCGTTTCGCCAACGTGGGCCCGCGCACCTTGGGCTCGGTTTTGCCCCAGGCCACTGACCCGATCGTCCGCCGCCGCGGATTCCAGAATGGCGAAATCCTGGCCCGCTGGGCGGACATCGTCGGGGCGGAAGTTGCGCAACAAAGCATCCCCGAACGGCTCAGCTATGCCCAGGGGTCCGGCATCGGAGCAACCCTTCTGGTGAGCGTCGAAAGCGCCTGGGCGCTGGAGTTGCAGCATCTCGAGCCGGTCATCATTGAGCGCATCAACACCTTTTTCGGCCACGCCGCGGTGTCCCACTTGAAGCTGGTCCAAGCGCCCGTGCCTCGTGAAGAGGCCCCCAAGCCGGTCCACAAGGCCGCGGTCACCCCGGCTCAACACCAAGCCCTGGATCAAGTCGTTGCCGGGGCAGAGGACGACGCTTTGCGGGCCGCGCTGCGGGCTTTAGGCGAGCGGGTGGCGGAGCGGCAAGAATAGGCCGGACTCGCGTTGCCAGCGGGAATCCCTATAATCACACTACATCTTGTGGCTGGAGTCTGTGATGACCCCAAGTAGAGTAGAAAAAATTCCCAACCAAAACCCAAAGCAAGCCTAGATCTGATGCATTTCACTCGTCTTCGCCTTGCCGGGTTTAAGTCGTTCGTGGAGCCAATCGAGCTGCTGATTGAGCCGGGTTTGACCGGCATCATCGGCCCCAACGGCTGTGGCAAATCCAATTTGGTGGAGGCCCTGCGCTGGGTCATGGGTGAAGCGTCCGCGAAAAAGATGCGCGGTGACGGCATGGACGATGTCATCTTTAACGGCTCGGGCAACCGCCCGCCCCGGAACATCGCCGAGGTTTCGCTGCGGTTGGACAATGCCGACCGCTCCGCCCCCTCGGCCTTCAACGACTCCGACGAATTAGAGGTCGTGCGAAGGATCGCGCGGGAAAGCGGCTCGAACTATTCGATCAATGGCGTCGAGGCCCGGGCGAAAGACGTACAGTTGATGTTTGCCGACCTGTCCACCGGCGCCCACTCCACCGCTCTGGTCAGCCAGGGCGAAATCGGAATGTTGGTTCAGGCAAAACCCACCGCCAGACGGGCGCTGATCGAAGAGGCGGCCGGGATCACCGGCCTGCATTCCCGCCGCCACGAAGCCGAATTGCGGCTGAAGGCGGCAGAAACAAATTTGGAACGCCTGGCCGACGTGGTGGAAACCATGGAAGGTCAGCACCGGGCCTTGAAGCGCCAGGCCCGCCAAGCGGCCCGGTACAGCAATCTTTCCCGGCACATCCGCACCGCCGAGGCGCGGTTGTTTTTGCGCCTTTGGACCGACGCCCTGGCCGAGGCCGAAGCAGCGCACGCAGCCATCGCCGCAGCCACCGATGCTGTTGCCAAGTTTACTGGCATCGCCGTCCAGGCGTCGTCGGCCCAGCTGCAGGCCCAAGAAAAAATGCCGGCCTTGCGCCAATCCGAGGCCGAGGCCGCGGCCCGCCTCCATCGCTTGACCATGGAGCGTGAAAACTTGGACCGCGATGAAGAGCTTGCCCGGGCGGCGGCGGCCAGCCTTCAAGACCGCATCCGTCAGGTCGCGGCCGACCAGGCCCGGGAAAAAGAGCACGCGGCCCAGGCCCAGGCAAAAGTCACCGAACTGAACAAGGAGCAAGCGGACCAGGAAGCGGCAAAAGCCAACGAAGCCCCGGCCGTGGAAAAATCATCCAGCGATTTGGCGGCCGCGGCGCAAGCGCTTTCCCAAGGCGAGAGCCAATTGGACACCCTGACCGAAGCGCTGACGGCGGCGGAAACCGGTCGCGCAAGTTTGTTGGCCGAAATCGATCTCGCCGCCCGCCGCACTCGGGAAATCGAGGCCCGGGTTGCCGAGACCAAGGCCGAACAAGCCGCCATGGGTGCCGACAGCGACGAACGCGCCCAGAGCGGGGTGTCCGAATTCACTGGCGCCCAAGACCATGCGGCCGCGATGACCGGAGCCCAGGCAAAAGCCGAGGATGACTTGGCCGAAAGCCAGGCAGAAGAGACGGCGGCCCGAGAAACTTTCAACGAAGTGCAATTCCGGCACAACCGGGTGACGGCCCAAGCCGAAGCCTTGATCAAAATTTTTGGTGACACCACCCAAGACGAATGGCCCGCCATTGCCGATGGCATTTCTGTTCAGACTGGGTATGAAACAGCCTTGGGGGCGGCGTTGGGTGACGATCTATCCGGATCTCCCGACACCAGCGCTCCGGTCCACTGGACCCTGGTAGAGCTCGACAGCCGCCCCCCGCTTCCGCCAGGCTGCAAACCCCTGTCGGACTTTGTTGAAGCACCCCCGGCGGTCCGGGCCCGGCTGTCGCAAATCGGCGTGATCGACGAAGGCGAAGGCGAGGCGTTGCGGGCAAAATTATCTCAGGGACAGCGGTTGGTGACAAGAACTGGCGGCCTGTGGCGTTGGGACGGCTTCACCAGTGCCCCCGGGGCAACGACAGTGGCGGCGGTGCGCTTGGAGCAGCGCAATCGCCTAGAAGGCCTTGTCATAGACGCAGAACAAATTTCCAAGGATTTGGACGGCGTCAGCGATGCTTTGCGGGCCGCCGCCGATCAAACCCGCGCCGCCCACCAAGCTCGGGACGACGCCCGAGCCGGGGCAATTCGGGCGACCAGCGCGTTGGCCGAAATCCGGGATGCCCAAACCGAGGCGATTTCCCAGGCGGCGGCCCGGGCCGAGCGCGCGGCGGCGTTGATCGAAACCCTGGGGTCGTTGGCACGGGAAGCCACCGAAGTCGTCCATCGCGGAAACGAAGCCACATCAGCTCTGGCCGATCTGCCGGATGCGGACGCTCTGCGTGCCCGGGTCCAAAACGCCCGCGAGAAACTTGGCGGTTTACGCAGCGGCCACCGGGAGTCGGAAGCCGCCCATCAACGACTGGCGGCGGGGACGGAAGTCCGGGCCAGACGCCTGACCGAAATCGGCCCGGAGCGGGCGGCGTGGAGCGAGCAGGCGGCGTCGGCGACCCGGCATTTGGAAGAACTAGGCAACCGATTGGCATTCGGCCAGGCAGAACTCAAAACCCTGGAAGCGCGGCCCGGTGAGATCGCCGAGGCGCGCTCATCGTTGTTGTCGCGCACCGAACAGGCCCGGGCCGCGCGCAACACCGCGGCGGATAATTTGGCCCAGGCAGAGGCACAACTTGCCACCAAAGACCGCCTTGCCAAGCAGGCCACCGGGGCCCAGGCCACGGCGCGGGAAGATATGGTCAGGGCCGAATCCCGCGGTACTCAAGCGCAAGCCCGAAGGCAAGATCTGTCGGACCGAATTGCCGAGCGCCTGGAATGCGGCCCCGATGGGTTGGAAGCGCTGGCCGATCTGAAAAAAAACGAAACCATTCCCGATGGCGGCGAAATCGAAGCCCGGCTGGAGAAGCTGAAGCGCGAGCGCGACTCCATGGGACCTGTCAATTTGCGGGCCGAGGCAGAGGCCACCGAGCTGGCCGAGCAGCTGGCCGCCCTGGCCACCGAGCGCGAAGATTTACAAGGCGCGATTCACCGCCTGCGCCAGGGGATCTCCACCCTCAACCGCGAAGGCCGCCAGCGCATGCGCGCGGCTTTCGAAAAGGTCGACAGGCATTTTCAAACGCTGTTCGTGCGCTTGTTCAACGGCGGCGAAGCCCATTTGGCCATGGTCGAATCCGACGACCCGCTGGAAACCGGGCTGGAAATCATGGCCACCCTGCCCGGCAAACGCCAGCAGACCTTGTCGCTGCTGTCTGGCGGCGAACAGGCGTTGACCGCGATCGCGCTCAGATTTGCGGTGTTTATGACCAATCCGGCGCCGATCTGTGTGATGGACGAAGTGGACGCCCCGCTGGACGACGCCAACGTGGTGCGGTTCTGCGGCCTGGTTGACGAGATCGCGCACATGGCGGAGACCCGGTTTCTGGTTATCACTCACCACGCCACCACCATGGCCCGCATGGACCGCCTGTTCGGCGTAACCATGTCTGAACGGGGGGTTTCCCAACTGGTTTCGGTGGATTTAGCAAGGGCGGAAAGCATGCGCGAAGCGAGCTAGGTTCGGGGCCGCCTGAGGGGCGCGATTTCACCCCAAATAATCGTTAAAATTCAATCTGTTATGTGACGTTTAGCCGCGGTTGACAGGACCGGGAGCCGCCCTCTATGGTTCCGGCGATTTTCGCGCCGGAGGGGCGTACATGGCAGACCAAACCCCCGCCGAACCAAACCACCCGAAAAACCAGCCCGCAGACCTGCAGGAATTGGGCGCCGGCTTGCGCCGGGCCAGTGGTGAACCTGACCCAGAGACACCAGGGCCCGGCCGCGTCAATTCCCGCGAAATGAATTTGGCGTTTCGCGTAGCGATCGAATTGGCGGCGGCAATGTTTGTGGGTGGCCTGATTGGATGGTTTTTGGACAAGTGGCTTGGGACAACACCGTGGCTCTTGATGTTGTTTCTTATCTTGGGGATGGCATCGGGGACGCTGACCGCGTTTCGCGCCGCCACATCGGCGGGCGGCCAAGACGACCAGTAATCGGGAATTGGTAGACTGATGGCAGAAGAACCCGGCGCGGAACACGGTCCTTTGGACCAGTTCGAAATCCACCGCCTGATCGAATTGGAAGCGTTCGGTGTGGACGTATCGTTCACTAATTCGTCCCTGTGGATGGTGCTGAACGTGGCCACGATTACGCTTTTCCTGACTTTGGCCATGCGCGGCCGGGCGATTGTTCCCGGGCGCTGGCAGTCTATGGCAGAGCTGTCGTACACGCTGATCGCCGGCACGGTAAAAGACACCATCGGCCAAGAAGGCCGCCGCTATTTTCCGTTCATTTTTTCGCTGTTCATGTTTGTGCTGTTCGCCAACTACATGGGACTGCTGCCCCGGGCGTTCACGCCCACCAGCCACATCATCGTGACGTTCGCCATGTCCGGCGCCATTTTCATCGGTGTCACGGTGTTGGCCATCGCCAAGCACGGTTTCAAATTTTTCGGATTTTTCTTTCCCCCCGGGGTGCCAATTTATTTGGCGCCGCTGATCATCCCCATCGAGATCATCAGTTATTTGACCCGCCCGGTCAGCCACGGCGTGCGGCTGGCCGCCAACATGCTGGCCGGGCA
>JAKZSO010000059.1:0-3488 GCA_047517625.1 Alphaproteobacteria bacterium | reverse complement strand
GATTCGGCTCTTACAGGACTGCAATTTTCCGGCCGTCGATATCGCCAGCGGGCCGCATAGCTTCGATGGCGCATACGTCCAGCGCCTTCTTGGCAGCACGCCGGCAATCCGAATCGTGTTCCTTGGCTGCGAGAAGTATCCCGAGTCGACAACCTCTTTGTCGCTGGCCGGGAAGTGGTCGGTCATCCTCATCATCGGCTGGGATGGCGCGAGCGAGGAAGCGAGGCGGATCGGGCCGAACGCGGGGCTCGACCTACTCGCCCGCGCGGCCGGCGCGCTCCATTCCGCCGTGTTGGTGGACGATCACGGCAAGCGGCTGCCGTCTGTCCAGGTCGACCATATCGAGGTTTTGAGCGATGGCGCGCAAGACCTCACAAAATTGTGGGTGGCTGAGATCGGCGTGACCATCGAAGTACCGATGGAAATCCCCGAGTTTTGTCAGGGACCATTAAACGATTTTCTGCGTGTCCGCGGGCCGCTTGTCGTGCCGGATCCGGCCGAAGATATCCCGCTCGACGTCGACCTTCCGCAAACCTGATTTCCGATGACGCCCGCTGCCCGTGCAAAACTAAAACAGCGCCCAGCGGGAGTCGATCGGCCGAAGCGCGAATCACCCCCGCGGCCGTGCGCTTGCTGTCAGCGGAGATTCCAGCCGACACAGCGGCGGCGTCTTTTATGCCGGACGTGTTTCCGATCCTAATCTCCACCCTGCACCCTGAGCGCGCCTGAGCGCTCCCCAAGCCTACCCCTGTCTAACCCACCTACGACCGAGTCGCGCGACCCGTGGCGGGCCTGTGAGAGCCCCTCTTGTTTCTAGCACTGTTCTGTGCTATTCTAGCACTGTGGGTTATTAGCACTGCGGGTTGTGGGGGGGATAATGCCAGAGCCAGACCAAATGACGTTAAAACTACCGGGCCGCGCGGTGGGGGATTGGCTGGAGTGGCGCGGGCGGTTGCCGGTCGGATCGACCGCGGGAGCAGCGATCGAACTCGCTTTGAAACTTGCGCTCGAAGCGAGCGTTGACATTGACATTGACGATATCGGGCTGATGGTCAATCCGCAGGGACCCGGCCGGCCGGGCCGGCGCGCGCGCGGCTGGGGCAAGCCGGGCGGCCGCCCGAGCCAGCCGCCGCCGGTAATGGTCGGCGGGCACAGCGCCCGGCGGCTCGAGCCGGGCGAGTCGGCCACACCGATCGGGGGCGATCCGATCCGGCCAGCGCCGCAGGACTGGCCGACCTACAAAGCCTTGCAGGAACAGATTAAAGGCTTGCGAGATCGAATTGAGGCGCTCGAAAAGACCGCAGAATAAAAAGCCCCCCGAACGGCGGTTCGGAGGGCTTTAGCAGACGAACATCTACCCGACGAAGGAAAGACGACGCATGAACAACCATCTCGACCTGGCGAAAGGAGAGAGACAGCATGGTTAATGTTACGCCTGGGCCACATCTGTGGCAAACGTTGGCCAATCGCGCCGCGCATTTTGAATACCCTTCCCCGCGTTCTGGCTGGGAGAAGGGCACATGAACAAGCGTAGTGCAGCGTTTGACAAACTTTGTAGCGACAAGTGGGCCGCACGACTCCCCCGCGGGATCGTAACCGACAGATCGATTTCCTTCGGCGCCTTGCTCGTCTTTGCGGCTGCCTCTGCATGGCGCGACCGGGGCAAAGGGTGGGGCTACACCCACCCCGAGGAGGGTCTCATCCGCACCGCGGCGGAAATTCCCCCAGGCGGTTGGCCAGCACTTGTCGGCGTGGACCCGTCCACGTGGCGCAAGTGGCTCGCCGCTGCGGTGGCCGCTGGCTTAGTCAACATGTGGACCACTGGCAAGGCCCCGCTGATTCGTCCGGTGACGCAGATCGAACCGGGCGAGCAATTCGCGAGAGTGGAAATCGCCGTTTTATTTCACCGAAAACTGAGCCAAAGGGCTCGTCGAGTTTTTGTGGCGCTCTCGCTTTTTCGCCAGCGCCACGGGTCGGTGTCGGTGTCCATTCAGAAAATTAGCGACGACGCGGGGCTCGGCAGACGCGAAGTGCAGCGCGCGTTGCGCGAGCTTGAATTGGCGGGGGTGTTGCAGCCCGATGGTGAGACCGCCCACGGCGTCAACCGCTTTAATATCACCCCAACTGTGAATTGCGCCCGCCCCCCCTGTGAATTAAGCCCGCCCCTGGGTGTGAATTGCGCCCGCCCCTGGGTGGGAATTAAGCCCGCCCCTGGGTGTGAATTAAGCCCGCCCTATCAAGAACCTTTCTCAGAAACCTTTCTCAGGAATTTAAATCAGGAAGGGTCTTCAGGTGTTTGCGCGGAGTCGGAAGATCCGCCTCCCGCGCCCACGCCAATTTTTATAAAAATGCCACTAGCAAAAAAAGGGGAGGAGGCCGGCGTAACGGACACGATGATCGACGAATGGGTAGAAGCCTACCCTGGGGTCGATGTTCGCCAGCAACTGAGACACATGCGCCAGTGGTGCCTAAATAACCCGAAGAGGTGCAAGACAGCTAGCGGTGTTGGGGCATTTATCACTGGCTGGCTCAACGATGAGCAACGCCGCAGCGGCAGTGGGAAACGGCCGCCACTCGAGGCGACGTTTGAGCAGACCGCACCGGCATCGGCAGTTGTGAGGGCGGTCGCAACGCCACCGCCCGTCGCAACGCCAGAAAGTCGAAAAGCGGTCAACAGCAAAATGGCGGATGGGATTTCCGCCTTGCGCGCCGCTAACCCCGCGATGGCAAAAATACTTGAACGCACCTGGCGGCGGTCCACGGCGATCCACGAACACGAAGAGGTTGCGTGACTATGAGCAAAGTTGAGATGAACAGTGTTGTGCGTGGCGGGCCGGCAATTATTAGGGATCAGAACCATGTTTGAATTATGGAAAAGACACATCGGCTGGCGTTTTGCGCGTCAATCACCGGTGGCCGCTGAAGAGGCACCGGAACGTCCGATAACCACAATTATCGGACCTTCGGATGACGGCGGCGGCTGCGCGAGGTGCGGGAAGCCGCGCGCGCGGCTTCTACACTGTCAGCAGTGTCGTACCCAAGCCAGCTTGATGACTGAGTACATAGACCCAGACGACACTGACCCGAGGCCCTCACACGTGGCCTTCAACGCTGAGGAGACAGGGCGCACTTTCCAGATTGCCGAATGGTTTGCCGCCTATTGCCGCGCACAAGGTGAACCGATACCGGCTGATCCCATGCGCGCGTTGCTCGGCGCTGCGGAACTGATGGCGCAACGGCTTGAATATATCAACGCGATTAAAGAGCGCGAGCAATGGCAAGCAGATGGCGGAGTGGCGCACTGACCCCGCTTACGGCACCGCCCTAATTGGGGTACGTGGCGCATATCGGGTGGTTAACACGCGAGGTTTTTGTGATGAAGGAGGAAGAGATCATGGACGAACCGATTGAGGTGCCGCAGGCGGCGTTCTTGAAGCTTGCCGTAATGGTATGCCGGGCGGTCGTGATGCTTGGGCGGGTGAGGGAGA
>JAKZSO010000058.1:0-9112 GCA_047517625.1 Alphaproteobacteria bacterium | reverse complement strand
GAACCGGGACGAGGGTACCGTCGGTGGTCGCGACGCCCACCTTTCCGTCGCCACGATGCACCGTCCCCTCGATGAAATTCATCGCGGGCGAACCGATGAAACCGGCCACAAAGAGATTTTCCGGGCGGTCGTAGACGTCCAGGGGCGGGCCCATCTGGGCCACCTTTCCCTCGTGCAACACCACGATCTTTTCGGCCATCGTCATCGCCTCCACCTGATCGTGGGTGACGTAGATCGAGGTCGTTTGCAGCCGGCTGTGCAACTCCTTGACTTCGGTGCGCATCTGGGTACGCAGTTTTGCGTCCAGGTTGCTGAGCGGTTCGTCGAACAGGAACACCTGGGGGTCGCGCACGATGGCCCGGCCCATCGCCACCCGCTGGCGCTGACCGCCGGACAAATGCCGGGGGTAACGGTCCAAGTGTTCGTTCAGTCCCAGAATTTTGGCGGCCCGGCCCACCCGATCCCGGATTTCGGTCCTGGAAATTTTCCGCAGCTTCAAACCGAACGCCATGTTGTCGCGCACCTTCATGTGGGGATAGAGCGCGTAGCTTTGGAACACCATTGCGATGTCCCGATCCCTCGGCGGCAAATCGTTGACCACCCGGCCCCCGATTCGATCCTCGCCCGCGGTCACGTCTTCCAGACCCGCGACCATCCGCAGCAAGGTCGATTTACCGCAGCCGGACGGACCCACCAGAACGACAAACGATCCGTCGTCGATGTCGATGTCGATGCCGCGGATGACATCGGTTCCGCCAAAAGACTTGCGAACGCCGGAAATTCCAACAGCAGCCATCGGGTCCCCCTGACATTTTTGGGCGCGCGATTATGGCCTGCAACCGACCTGCCTGTCACGAGCCAGGCGGGCGAAGCGCCTCGGCAAGGTTTTCCAGGAACTGCCGGACTTCGTCCGGATCCCGCAATTGGTACCGCGCCTTGGTCGGGTGAGGCTCGGTCCTCACGACAATCCCCAGACCCCGGTCATCCACCGCGGCAAAGGCGTCCTCGTCGGTGATGTCGTCGCCGACAAAAACCAGCAAATCGTCGGTGCCCGGACCGGCGCCTTGGCGGGGCGCCATCCGGGCAAGCAGCCACAGCATGGCCTTGCCCTTGTCCCAATTCACCGCCGGCCGCAGGTCGTGAACCATCTTGCCGGGAACGTCGCGCAAGCCGGGACACCGCGACAGCGCGCGCTCGACCGCCCTGTCCACAGCCGCAACGTCGACGCTGGGTGTTTGGCGGTAATGCAGCGCCAGCGCAAAGCGCTTACGTTCAACCCATGCCCCCTCGATGGCCCGAGCGGCGTCCGCCAGCAGAGCCTCGGCGGCGTCCAACTGCGGAACCAGAGCCATGGCTTCCTCGAGATGGGTTTCGCCACCGCCGGGCGCGGTGAGGTCAAACCCATGGCTGCCCGCATACCACACCCCGTCCACCCCAACCCGCTCTTTCAAATCCGCCAGATCGCGGCCACTGACAATCGCCAGGGGCGCCCTGGCCGCCAGCTTCCGGACCGTCCGCCGCATGCCGGGCGGAAACGCCGCGTCTTGCGGCCGCTCGACGATGGGACTGAGCGTGCCGTCATAATCCAGAAAAACGGCGACGCGTTTGCCCCGCGCCAGCCGGGCCAGCGGCAATGTCAGCGCCGAGGGCAGGATGGCTTCCGTGGTGCCCCGATGCCCCGCCGTCACGGCGGCCACGCCTCCCGGGCAAGGCCCAGCAAACCCGGCGCCTGATGCACGATGAGATACGTGGGAATGCCGCCAAGGAGTGTGGCGAACCGCCCCTTGGCCTGGAACCTTTCCCGGAACGCCTCCCGGTCGAATGCGGCTCCGAGATTTGGCACCACGCCGCCGGCGATATAGACGCCACCGAGCGCCCACACGGTGAGCGCCAAATCCCCGGCCGCCCCCCCCAACATGGCGCTGAAAGCGCGGGTGGCCGCGCGGGCGGCGGGGTCCCCGGTGGCGGCGGCCACTTTCGCGGGTGAGGGTTCCGGCCCGAGCCCGGGCTTGGCTCCAGCTGCGGCCAGGTAGAGATTCACCAGCCCCGGCCCGGAAAGGGCCCGCTCCAGGGAGGCACGGCCGAACCGGGCGCGCAGGCCGCGAACGATTTCGTCTTCGGTTTCGTCCGCAGCCGGAAGGCCCATATGACCGCCTTCTCCGGCCAGCGGAATCCATTTGCCGCCAACGTACATCCCGAACGAAACCCCGAGTCCGCTGCCGGGCCCGAGTATCGCGACGGGGGTTTTGGCAATCGCCGCGCCGCCACCGATCTTTTCCAGGTCGTCGGGTTCCAGGTGGGGCACGGCCATGGCGATGGCGGCGAAGTCATTGACCAGCAGGGCGTCGACCAGGCCAAGTTCTTCGCGGGCGCGGGCCGTGGAAATCCGCCAAGGATGGTTTGTGAGATCAGCCTCTCCGTCCCGTACCGGTCCGGCCACGGCAAACGCTCCGCGTGCGGGCTTTGCCTGGCCTGGCTCGAGATACGCCAACGCCGCGCGTTCAAAATCCGGGAAATCCCCGACCCTGAACGTTTTGACGTCCTCGGGATCACCGCCTTGGGGGCACAGGCCAAAGCGCACGTTGGTGCCGCCGATGTCGGCCAAAAGTGTCAGCGGCCGTCCTGCCGGCGGCGAACTCATGGCGTCTTGGCGGCCTTGGCCAGGGTCGCCAGGAACCGGGTTCGCCACCAGCCGAGATCTTGGCGACGCAGGCCCGCAATCATCGCTTCCCACCGCTCTTTTCGCTCGCCAAGCTCCATGTGCAGAGCCCGTTGCAAGGCTTCGGCGACCGCCAACGGGTCGTAGGGGTTGACGATGATGGCCTCCTTCATTTGCTGGGCCGCGCCCGCGAAGCGCGAAAGGATCAGCACTCCAGGCTCCTTGGGGTCCTGGCAGGCGACGAATTCCTTGGCCACCAAATTCATACCGTCGCGCAGCGGCGTGACCAAACCGATGGCGCTCACCCGGTAAAGTCCGGCAAGGCTTCGACGCCGGTAGAGCCGGTTGATGTAGCGCACGGGGTCCCAGTTGAGTTCCCCGAAGCGGCCGTTGATATGGCCGGCCGCGGTTTCCAGTTGGCGGCGAATTTCGACGTATTCGGGCACGTCTTGGCGGGTGGGTGCCGCGATTTGGACCAGGGTCACCCCGCCACGGCTCCCAGGGTAATTTTCGAGCATCAACTCGAAGGCCGCCAAGCGGTCCGGCAGGCCCTTGGAGTAATCAAGCCGGTCCACGCCAATCACCAGCTTGGCCGGCCCCATTCCCTCCAGGGACCGCCGGGTCTGGGCCCGGGCAGCCGGCGACAAGGCCAAGTTCCTGATCTCCTCGACGTCGATGCCGATGGGGAACGCCGCGCAGCGCGTGGTGCGCCCAAAAGCGCGCACAACGCCCCCGCGCCCCACCTCGCCGCCAAATTCGCGAACGATGCCGACGAACGCGTCAACGTCCGTTTGGGTCTGAAACCCGACCAAGTCGTACGACAACAGGTGGCGGGTCAGTTTCTTGTGGTTGTACAGAGTAGAAAACACCGATGGCGCTGGAAACGGGATGTGCAGGAAAAATCCCAAGGGCTGCTTGGCCCCGGCACGGCGCAGCTCCTCGCCCAGCGGGATCAAGTGGTAATCGTGCACCCACACCAAATCGCGCGGTTTCATTAAACCCGCCAGCAACTGCGCGAATTTTGCGTTCACGCGCTGGTAGCCGGGATAAAAACCACGGTCGAAGGCCGCAAGATCGACGCGGTAGTGAAACAGCGGCCACAGGGTCCGGTTTGCGTACCCGTTGTAGTAGTCGGCGTATTCGTCGGTATTCAGGTCGACGGTGGCGAAGGTGATGCGGCCGTCTTCGGCCAACGTCACCTTGTTGGTGCGCCTGTTCACGACCTCGCCGCTCCACCCGAACCACAGGCCGCCGGTTTTTTTCAGCGCGTCTAGAACGCCGGTCCCCAAACCACCGGCGCTGTCGGAGCCCGGCAGTGAAACCCGGTTCGAGACGATGACAAGGCGGCGGCTCAAACGATCTCCTCCCATTTGCGGCTGAGACGCATGGCGCAGTTGATGATCCCGACCTGGGAGTAGGTCTGGGGGAAATTTCCCCACAGTTCTCCGGTCTCCGGGTTGATGTCCTCGGACATCAGGCCCAGAGCGTTGCGGCACTCTAGGACGCGCTCGAAGATCTCTCGCGCCTCGCCTGTATGGCCCAGCACCGCCAAGGCTTCGATGAACCAAAAGGTGATGGCGGTGAACGCCGATTTGGGCCGGCCGAAGTCGTCCTTTGCCCGGTAGCGCATCAGATGATCGCCTCGCCGCAAGGCTTTCTCGATCGCCCGGACGGTGGCCTCGAACCGGGGATCGCCGGGGGCCAAATACCCGACTTCGGCCATCAGCAGCAGGCCGCCGTCGATATCCTTTCCTCCGAAGCTCTCCGCGAAACTGCCCAATTCAGGGTTCCACGCGTTTCCGTCGATGGCGGCTCGCACGACTTCAGCTTTGTCCCGCCAATGGGCGGCGCGCCCTGAAAGGCCGAGGTGGAGTGCGATCTTGGCAAGGCGGTCCATTGCCGCCCAGCACATCAGGCTCGACGAGGTATGGATGCGGCTGCGGCTGCGGAATTCCCACATGCCGGCGTCGGGCTGGTTATGGGTTTCAAAGGCTTTGTCCCCCAGCCACTCCAAGCTTTCAAATTCCTTGACCCCCGCGGGGGCGGCCAATCGGCGGTCCATGAACGCTTGGATCAAGGCGAGAACCACGTTGCCGTACACGTCGTGCTGGAAATGCCGGTGGGCCTGGTTGCCGACACGCACCGGCCCCATACCCCGGTACCCCGCCAGCGAGGACAGTTCGCGCTCTTCGAGGTCGGTCTCGAGGCCGATCCCGTACACCGGCTGCAAATGGCCGCCGCCGTTGGCCGAGACAATGTTCAGCACATAGCGTACATAGCCCTCCATCGTGGTCACCGCCCCCAGCCGGTTGAGGGCGCGCACCACAAAGAAGGCGTCCCGCAACCAGCAGAAGCGGTAGTCCCACGTGCGGCCGCTGTCCGCGGCCTCCGGAATCGACGTGGTCACCGCGGCAATAATGGCGCCGGTTTCCTCGAAGTTGCACAATTTAAGGGTGATTGCCGAGCGGATGACGGCGTCCTGCCATTCCGCCGGGATCGCCAGTCCCTGCACCCAACCGCGCCAATACTCGCAGGTGCGTTCCTTGAATTCCCGGCCGGTCTCGGCGATCGGCGCGGCGAGGGATTCGTCAGCCCCCACCATCAAGGTGATGGGTTTTTCCAACAGGAATTGGCTTTGGTCCATCACATAGGCCAGGGGGGCCTCGGTGTATAGTCGCAGCGTAAAAGAAGGTCCCACGTACCGGATGTGATTGCTGCCATGGGTAATTTTCGGCGCCACGGCGCCGTATTCGAACCGCGGAGCGTGGACGATGCGAATGCGCGGGGTTCCGGCCAGGGGCCGAACCTCTCGCACCAACATTGTGGGGCGGAAATGGCGCCCGAAACGCGCGTACCGGGGGGCGAAATCGACGATCTCGAGGGCGCCGCCGTTTTCGTCATACAGACGGGTGACAAGCACCGCCGTGTTGGCCAAGTATTCCTGCTCCGCCCGGGCATAGTTCGACAGTTCGATCCGGAAACTTCCCTCGCCGTCTCCGCGTCCGTTGGCACCGCCATCCAACAGGCTGCAGTACACGGGATCGCCATCGAATCTGGGCAGGCAGGCCCAGACGATTCCGCCCGTCGTGTCCACCAACGCCGCGATATTGCAGTTGCCGATGATCGCAAGCTCCAGCCCCTGGTCTTTCACCCGGTGTCCCCCGTCTTTTCCGTCGTCATTGTTCGCTGTTCCGCGGTCTTATTGTTTCGCTGCTCCACGGCATTGGCCGTCAAGGCCTCCCGCGCCAGCACCTTGCCCTCTTCCACCGCCGGCTGGCCGAAGGGGGACACCTCGAGCAGATGGGCGGCCAGGATGGTCTCCAACATGAAATGCATGAACAGGCCGCCCAAGGCCCGCTCGTCCAGGCGCGGTAGTTCTATCACGCGGGTGGGCCTGCCGTTGGCGGCCAGGGTCCTGGCCGTTGCGTCCAGTTGCGCCGCCACGAGGTCACCCGCGGTGACGCCGCCTAGGTAGCCGGCCCCAATGGCGGCGGCTTGCTCCGGCGGCACTCGGGGACCGGTTCCCTTAAGCGCCGGGACGAGCAGGGTGAACAATTTGTCGGCGGGGCCATCCACGTACAATTGCAGTTGGCTGTGCTGATCCGCCGGCCCCAGGGCGTGAACCGGTGTGGACCCCAAACCCCGCTTGCCCAGGCTTTCGGCCCACAATTGGCGGTACCAAAGGGCGAAGGGCGCCAGGCGGTCGGCATAGGGCATCAACACGCTCATGGCAATCCCGCACGCGCGCATCAACGCCACCGACAGCGCGGCGCCGGCCACGGGCGGACTTTGCCCAGGGTCCGAGGTGGCCCGAACATCCTCCAGCACCTGGTTCGCCCCTTCGCGCACCGCGCCGGCGTCCAACCCGGCCATCAGCGCCGGCAGCAGCCCCACCAGGGACAGTACCGAGAACCGACCGCCCAGGGCCGGATCATGGTCAAGAACAGTGATGCCTTCGGTCTCCGCCCATGTCCGTATCGGGCTGGCACCGGTCTCGCAGATCGCCAGGAAATGGCTGGCGGTGTCCGTCACCTCCGGGCGCCGGACCTCGTTCTCAATCACCAGGGCCTGGGCCACCGTCTCAGGCGTGGCGCCGGATTTCGAAATCACCACAAATCCGGTCCGCCGCGGATCGAACTCCGACACCAACGCCCCCAGGGCGTATGGGTCCAAATTGTCGGAAAACCGGACCCAAGGGCGGGAACCGTCTGGGACAAGCGCGGTCAACGCCCGGCCGCCGAGACTGGAGCCGCCCGTGCCCAGCACCACGATTTCGTCGAATCGCTGGCGCCAGACACCGGCGATTTCCCGCAGACCGGCCAGGTCATCCCGCCGGGAGGGAAGCGACAGAACCGCGGCCAGGGCCGGGTCCTTCGGCGCCCGAAGCCCGACCAATGCGTCCGCGAGCGCCACAAGGTTGGCGCCATAGGCGGCCTCGCCGTCCACCCGGTTGGCAAGGCCCCCGGGAAACGAGAGGCTGGTCTGGTGGTCGTACAGTCGGGGCATGTGGGAGTGGAATACCACCCCCCCCAACAACACGCTACCGGCCCAGCTGATGGAACGATCGCATCGCCGCGGTGAGAGCAGGAGCGGAAGCCAGGGACGGGAGGGATCCCAGAGGAAGGTGACCGCCGGGGGCCGCCCCGGAAGGGTATGCGAAAAACAGCCGTTTACTGCATAGCGAAAATCGTGATCGAAAACCGCGGAAACCCCAGCATCACCTCCTTGCGCAGCGAAGGGGTTATCTGCATTGGGCAGGTTTGTGGCATGTCCACCCATGCCTTTAACCTGCCATGCCATTGACCCCGTGACCTAGCCTCAACGATTATCGATCTGCAGACCGTTCGAAATAGTCATGGAAAGCACGAAATCCGATGACCAGTCCTGATGCAATAAACGCCCCGCCAACGCAGCGGCGCATCGTGAAACGGACCCGCGGCCAAGGTGGCGGTCCCATCACGCGGCTGATGAGCCCGTCTGACCTCGGCGAGACTCTGAAACCCTTCGTGTTCCTCGACATCATCAATATGGATGATTCTACTTTCAATGAAATCGGCGAAATGCCACTTCATCCCCATTCGGGTATCGCTACCGCGACGGTTTTCACCGAGGGCCACATGCGCTACGACGACCCGGCAAGTGGCTCTGGAATAATTGGATATGGCGGCGTTGAGTGGATGCGCGCCGGTGGGGGCGTCTGGCACGGTAAGGAAATGTCGCCGGGGCAAGTGGAGCGTCTGCAAGGCTTTCAGCTCTGGCTTTCTTTGCCGCCAGACCTTGAAAGTAGCGAACCGGAAAGCCGCTTCGTCGAAGCCCAAAGACATGGTGCGCGCGGGGCCGGCTTACGTCATTGTCGGCGAACATGAGGGTAGCCAGAGCCCGCTGCCCGCGCCGGCGGGTATCAGCTATCTGTTGGTCACATTGCAGCCCGGCGAGTCATGGACCTATTCGCCACCCTCGGGCCATGGAGTTGGCTGGCTGGCCCTCGCGAATGGTCAGCTGAGCGCCGATACCTCGATTTTCGCCGGTGAAATGGTGATTTTCGAGCAAGGCGATTCGCCAATTTCGCTTGAGGTCTCAAGCGATCAAAAGGCCATATTTGTATTGGGTTCAGCCGTGCCGCACCCGTATCCTCTTCATCTCGGCAGGTATTCAGTCCACACTTCCGCGCAATCGCGCGCCGACGGCGAACGCCGTATCAGTGAATTGGATCGAAAACTGAAGGAAGGGGGAGATCGACACACAGCATCGGGAACGATCCCGGTATTCCGTTAATTCGAGAGCACGAGCCATCGACGATCTGATTGATACATACCGCCGCTGGGCATGCCGGAATGAGAGCAGATCGCCCCCGCTAAGGGGCGTGAATCTGATCGTTAGGGAAAAATGAGCGCTGACCGCAAACTAGCCACCATCCCGGCCGCTGATGTGGTGTGGGCCAACTAGTCACGCCGAGGAAACAATGCGTTGGGAGCTGTTAGTGTTTTGGCTGGCGATAGTGGTGACAGCGTTTGGCTTCGTGATGATGTTCGTTCCCGCGTAGCCTGCCCCTACCGCAATGACCGATCTGCCCGCACTGCTACCTCACGACACGCTTCAAGAATTCTTTCCCGACATCTTTTTTCGTCAAGGGGCAGATGCGTCTGGGACCAAGCGGCTCCACCAAGATCAGCCGCAACATGACCTGGTTCGCAAGCGCGAAGCGATAACGCAAGTGCACAGGATCGTTCCCATTGTTCTCTTGCCGTAAAGGCCAGTATGTTTCCCAAGCACGCGGGCCACAACGGTCTTCGCTGCTGCAAATGGACTTTTTTGGCAATGCATTCGTTTGGAACATCCTTGAAGCTGGTTTTCGCCGGGATCTTGTTTGTCCTCGCGCCCTTTTCACCTCAATCGTCCGCTCAAGGAGCGGATCCGGTCCCGGGAATTGTGGTGATCGCGATGTCCAACAAC
>JAKZSO010000057.1:0-4130 GCA_047517625.1 Alphaproteobacteria bacterium | reverse complement strand
CATTACCTCCGATACCCGCACCGCTGGACGATCCACGGTGTGGCCAGAGAATTAACGAGGGGAAAGATTTTGTTAACCATTTTAGAATACGGTACCAAACGGGAACGCGATGTTATTCTATCCACAGGTCGCACGTTTCCGCTTCCGCTCGGGTCAGTGGGCCCGGGTTGTGGTCCGTGGATGGCCTTGAGGGATGAATAAAATGCTGACCACCCGTCAAATCCGCGAAGCCTTGCGGGATGTCGCCGATCCAACCAGCGGCGATGTAACCAGCGGGATGATTTCCGACATTCTTATAAACAAGGGCCATGTGAGCTTGGCTATCGAAGTTCCCGCAGACCAGGGCGACGGCGCCGAACCGGTGCGTCAGGCCGCCGAGAAAGTCATCGCCTCTTTGGACGGGGTCGCCGACGCCACCGTGGTGCTGACCAACACAGCCGACACGGCACCTGTCAGCGACGCCGCCGCCGCAACTGCACGGCGCAAAGATCTGAACAGCCAGAGCGCCAAGGCAGACGCGCTCATAAAACCCGACACCGACCCGTTCATGATGGACGGCCACAAGATGTTCTGGCACCTGGACCGCATGGCGGCGTTCCAGCGTGGTGAGCGCATCGCGCCGCTGCATATTGATGTGGGCCTCTCGAAAGGCTGCAACATTGCCTGTCACTATTGCTATGGGGTCACCCAGGGGAACTTCTTCCTGGAGGGCGCCAAGAAGGTTTTTCCCCGGGATGCGCTGCTCCGTTACATGCAGGACGCCGGCGATTTGGGTGTCCGCTCCATGGCACTAATTGGCGAGGCCGAACCGACTTTGAACCCAGCCCTGTATGACGCCATCCGCGTCGGCAAGGGCGCCGGGGTCGACATGGCCATCGGCACAAACGGCGTGCTGTGGGATACAAAAAAGGACGGCGAAGAGGGGCTCGAACGCCTGACCTTCATCCGCTTCAACATTTCCGCCGGCACCGAGGAAGGGTACCAGCGGGTTCATAATTCCAAGGCCTTCAAGAAAGTCGTCCAAAAGATCAAATGGTGCGTCGACACCAAGCGCCGCAACAATCTGGACGTGACCATCGGCTTGCAAATGGTGCTGACCCCGGAAGATGCGGATCAGGCCGTGCCCCTGGCCGAGCTTGGCGCCCAGTTGGGGGTGGATTATTTCGTCATCAAGCAGTGCTCGGACACCGTCGAAAACGATCTAGGCATCTACGAGCAGCTGGAAACCTACGACGACTTCACCGACATCTTGCAGGAAGCCGAAACGCACTCAGCTGACGGTTATAACGTCATCGTCAAATGGAAAAAAATCCTGAATCACGGCCACCGGGAATACGACAATTGCCTGCGCGCGCCGTTCCTTTTGTATTCCTCCGGCGACGGCAAAATCTTCCCGTGCGGCATGTGGTTTGATCACCGCAGCGACGAATTCATGCTTGGCGATCTGGTCGAAACCTAGTTCAAGGAAATGATGGAAAGCGACAAATATTGGAACGCCATCAAACGTCAACAGTGCGATGTGGAAGTGCACAAAGAGTGCTACGCCAACTGCCGCACGCACATGATCAATGATTTTGTGTGGAAGGTTCGCGAAGCACCGCCGCACGTGAATTTTGTATAGGGGTTAAGCCTCCGGGAGTTCGTGAGGCTAAACACCGGGCGGGTGCGGTTCTTCCCCTCCCCCCGCCCGGTGTTCTTATTTCGACGTTCAGATTGACGCGCCTCGTTTGATGCGCGTTGTCCGCACGACGCAGGCGCGGTAACCGTGACCACGGAATTCGTTGTATGACACAACCGCTGAAATTGGGTTTTGGGCGCGGGCTTCGTTGGCCAGGTCGCCCACATCGCCAACTATCTCGAAGTTAAAGACTGCGAGATGACGGCCCTGGCCGAAGCCCGGCCGCTCTTGCGCGACAAGGCGCACAGCCGCTACGGCTTCAAACACACCTATGCCCACCACACCGAAATGCTCGACGACGACAAGGTCGATGCGGTGGTGATCGTTGTGCCCAGGCCGCTGATCGGCCCGATCGCGCTGGATAGCCTGGAAGCCGGCAAGCATGTTATGACCGAAAAGCCCATGGCCGGATCCGTCGCCCAGGCGGAACGGCTGGTGGAGGCCGCGGCGCGTTCGGGCGCGCGCTACATCGTGGGCTTTCAGCGTTTGCACGACCAGGGCGTCGCCACGGCTTTGACAGCGGTGCGCGGGTTCGTGAAATCAGGCGAGATCGGCGAAATCGTCTATGCCCGGGCCCACTGCTTTGGCGGCGTCGCCTATTGCAACATCGATGGCCACGTGATGACCGACGAGGTTGCCCCGGCCGACCTGGTTGGCTGGCCCATCGCCCCCGACGGAATTTCCGGCGACGCGGCCACCGGATTCGCCCACACGCTCAACACCTATTGCCACAACGTCAATTTGTTGCGGAAATTTGGCGGCGGCACCCCGCGCGTAACGTTCGCCGATTTGGGCACCAAGAATTCCGCCCTGGCGACTTTCGATTTCGGCGGCTTCAACGGCCTGCTGGAAACAGGCGCTTACGGCAATCAAGGTTGGGACGAAATTTCGGAAGTATTTTTCGAGGCCGGCCGAGTGACGGTAGCGTCCCCGCCGTCCTTCATTCGCAACGTCGCGGCCACGGTGGAGATTTACCGGGGCGGCGAGAACGCCACCATCACCCGCCCGGTCATGGGCCACACATGGTCGTTCCGCCGCCAGGCCGAGTCTTTTGTTCGCGCCTGTGCACAAGGTACCCCGTCAGGGGCCGAGGGGGCCGATGCCCTGGAGGATATGCGTTTGATCGAAGCCATGTGGCGGCTGCATTGCGGCGATCCACGGGAAATCGCGACGACGCCCGTGGCCGCGAACGCCTAAGAATTTGGACATCGAATGAACGTTCACACCAAACCCGTTTCCGCGCCGGGCCAAAAAATTTCCTGGTGGCGCACCGGCGTCGGCGAGGAAGAAATCGCCAACGTGGTCGAGTCGATCCGGGCTGAGCACATTTCCAGCGGGCCAGTGACGGCGCGACTAGAGGCGGCGCTGGCCGAGACCTTGGGCGTGCCCTATGTGGTGTGCACCATGTCGGGATCCATGGCGCTGACCTTGGCGCTGATGACTCTGGGCGTGGGGCCCGGTGACGAAGTTATCGTGCCCAACCGGACGTTCATGGCCGCCGCCCACGCGGCCTTGATGCTGGGGGCCAGCGTGCGTCTGGTGGATGTGCTGCCGGACATTCCGGCGATGGATGTCGCGGCGGTCGTCGCCGCGATCACCCGGCGCACAAAAGCCATCATACCCGTGCATTTGAACGGCCGGGCGGTGGACATGGCCGCGCTCAATGACCTGGCCAAACGCCACGGCATCCCGGTGGTAGAAGACACCGCCCAAGCCATGCTGTCCAATGGCCCCGGCGGCTGGCTCGGCACGCAATCGGATTTGGGCTGTTTTTCGCTGGGGATGACCAAATTGCTGTCCACCGGCCAGGGCGGTTTCGTCGTGACCGCCGCTAAGAATCACTACGCCCGCATGCGCCGGGTGCAGAACCATGGCGTCGTCGACACCTTGGCGGATTCCTACGATTTCGCCGGCTCGATTTTCAAGTTTAATGACGTCTTGGTATCCATCGGTTTGGCCCAGCTGGAACGCGGCCAAGCCAAAGCCGCCCATGTGACAAAAGTCTAAGAGACCTACAAGGCGGCGGTAGATGAGCTTGATTTCATCGATGTTATTCCGGTGAAAGTGGACCGCGGCGAAACGCCGTTGTGGACGGAGTTGGTCTGCGCCGGTCGCGGCGCGCGCACGCATTTGATGGCGTTTTTGGCAGCGCGGGATTGATACGCGCCAATTTCTGCCGGACCTGGATTTGTCACCCTATTTGAACAACACCGGGAAATTCCCTTATTCACGGAAATTTGGTGAGGGTGGATTATTCTTGCCAGGCGGGCCGACTCAGCCCATAGAGAACGTGCACGCCACCATAGATGCGCTGCGGGAGTACGCTAATCTCCATGGCTAACGCCCTTCCCACCGAGCGGCCGCACCCGCCAGGACGCCTGGTGGTGGGCGATCCCGGTGGCGAAGTTTTAGCCTTTATCGGATCGGTGTTTGATCGGCCGGGCCGTCCCGG
>JAKZSO010000056.1:0-7617 GCA_047517625.1 Alphaproteobacteria bacterium | reverse complement strand
CATCATCGAGCGCATGTTTTGCCGCCTCAAGGACTGGCGCCGTATAGCCACCCGCTTCGACCGCAACATCACAAACTTCATCGCCGCAATCGCCCTTGCCGCCGCCGTCATCTGGTGGCTGTAATGAGTCCGGACCCTAGTACCAGCCGTAATCCAAATACGTCTGCTCGTCGTCCGACAGTTCGCGATACTCGGCTTCGGCGATGGCGTCTTGAATTTCTTGACGAGCGGCGTCTTCCTCGGCCTGTTGTCGCTCGTACTCTTCTTGCGCGTCGGCCATGGCCCTTGCCGCTGCATCCTCCGCCAGTTGTTTAGCTTGAACCTCCGCCCGGGTCCTGTACCCAAGCCTTCGTGCCATTTGCGCGTCTGATTCCTGCCCAAGATCAACACGCTGTTGTTGCACCCGAGCCATCGCCTCTGCGGCCCGCTGCTGGGCGAAAGTTTGAGCCTGAGCTTGCGCTCGGGCCTGGGCTTGGGCTTGAACTTGGGCGGGAGATGGGGCCGAGTGGACCCGATCGCGCCAGCCAACGAACTCCGCATAGTTTTTAGGGTAGCCGGGGCCGGAGTCGAACCAAGGATCACCCGCCCACGGACTGGCAGTGGGCCCCGGGCCATTTCGCGCGGCAAGCAATCCGGCGGCTCCAGCCACGTTTGTTTGGTAGGCCATTTGCTGTTGAGCGCGAACCAAATTCGCCGCCGCAGCCTCCGCCTGCATCTGGGCCAGAATTTGATCGATCGAGCGGTTTTCAGGCCCACCGAAATCGCCCCTATTTGCAACGGGACTGGCAGCCGCAGTTCTTTCCTCCGCTCTCTCAGTAAAGAGGCGTTGCCGAAATGCACGATTCTCAACCGTTCCTCGCCGATTTGCGCCGATCTGGCCTGCGGACCGCAGCACCAATGGCTGATTGAGGTGGGGTTGCATTGCTCCGAGCCCGGCCGTCAAAGCCGCAGCTGTAACCCGCGCCGTGTTGGACGGCCCACCGGTGTTTAGCAAGGTGTTCGCCGACGGGGCAACAATAGGGCGCAAGCTGTGCGCCGCACGGGACATCATCGCGGATACGGTTCCTGGTTTCAGGCGGCGGAGACCGAATGATCCCGCACCGCCCGCCGCCGCGGCAAGCCATTGTGCCCAGGGATCGTTCGGAAACGCCTTTCCCGCCGCCGCGGCTGCTGCCATCATTACCGCTCCATCGCCCGTGTCGCCGACATAGGCTTTGCCCGGATTTTTTGCAATGTCGTCTAGATGTCTTGTGACAAAGTCGACCACTGGCTTCGGTTTAACGAATTTTGGCAGGAGGAGCTTACTTGCCCCAGTTAACACCGTGCGTCCGACCGCGGTTGCAGCACCCAGAGGCATTGTTGCACCAAGAGCCAACATCGGGACTTGCTCGAAAACCGATCTTGTTATTTCGCCCGCCCGTGACGTGGGGGAAAACATTTCGGCTGGTATCGCAGTAATTCCGGGACCAGGCGTGTTCCAACTGTTGTAATTCGGGTCTTCGCCTCTCCACACCGCCAAAGCTGAATCAGGAGCTGGTGGCCTGGCCTCATAGGGTTCAAACGATCCAGGAAGATAACCTCCGGTCATTAAATCGACCGGGTACCTGTTATCGTCCCACCAGTTGTTTGCGCCGATAACCTTGCGGCGTATCCCGTCCAGGCCGAGGCCAATTCCCCAAGGGGCCTGGGCTGCGGTGCCCGACGGATCGAAAAAATCAGGGGCGGGACCCGGAAAAATATTCCGAACGTGGCGCGGCGCTCGATTCTCGAACTGAGGAACGGCAACGCCAATAGGGTTGCGGTTGACGCCGTTGGTTCCGCCCAGCGGGGCGCCGTTCGTTTGTCCTATGACCGGGTTCGTGTTCCCAGAATTCCCCCTTCTCGATGGGTTTGCGGCACCGATAGGGTTGAGGTTGGCACCGTCCGTTCCGCCCAGGGGGGCGGCGTTCCCCGCTCCAACGTCCAATTTCTTACCCCAATCTGGCTCCTTGACGGGAGTCTTGGGCCAAGTCCATGACCCACGGCTGGTGCGGGCGAACGGTTCGTTTTTGTCTGCGGGGACGGGTTTCCAGACAGCCCCGCCCAGGTTAATCGAGTCGTTGTAGTCGGCCATTTTCGTTTTTCCCTTTTAAAATTTTGGTCCGACACAAAAAGCCCCACTGACAGCGGGGCTCCGGTCGGGGCGGTTGATCAGGTGGTGGTTAGTATTGGTATTGCGGGGCGATGGCCCCGGTCGCTAAAATACGGTTTGGCAACTTGGGGTGTGGGTTATGCGTTTGTTTGCGGCGGCGTTGGCTGGGGCGCTGGGACTGGCAGCTTGCGAGGAACCAGTAGAGTTCCCGCTTGTGCCATTGCCGGAACTGGGCAACGACCCCATTACGTTGCGAGTGGCTCGCGCGATAAATCCGCGGTTCCCGAGTATGGCTGAGGAAGAAATCTCGGAAATCTTGGCCCTAGCGGGGACATTAATTCACGACCAGTTCGGCCTGACCGTCCAGTTCGAACGCGGCGACGATTATTCAGTCGACGAATTGCTGATGGGCACACCGTCCCCAGCGATTGAATTCGGCGCTCATTATGTTTTTAACATGGTGGACGCTGACCGAGCGCCCCAAATTCTTGTCAAGTGGATCGCCGATAGTTTGATTGACCCGAAAACGGATATTTTTCACGCTCGGCGGTATTTCGAAAATGCTATTCCAGGCGCGACGACCATGGAGATCGAAAAGCTCGCGCAGGCCATCGCAGAAAATTGGGTGCAAGGTCTCCGCCGGTGGCACGCCCTGACCGCCGCCGCAGACGGCGAGCCCGCAATCAACGACCTTCATCACCAGCTCGCGCTTTGGGACTTTTTAGGGTACGGCGAACTACCCTTCGAAATCGTGATCACAAATCAACTGGTGGCTAGCGCACAGCTTTATCAGATTGATCCTCGGGCAACGATTCTCGGTGGCATGGTAATGGGTCACACAGGGTTCAGCCGCGCTAGCCCATTTGGTGCGAAATCGATGGTCAGCACGTTCCCGATGATTAACGATCTTGGCGGGCTGGCCATTTTCGCGCCGGACCCGGATTTTGACCGCTCAAACGCCACCCGATATGCCGCAATGATTTTGGCTCGGGAAATTGGCTACATGCTGCTTCATGTTGGCATTACATGGACCAATCCGAGTTGCGTGATGTATCCGGTTCCGCCTGGAGGTATGGGCGAACACATGCGAACCCTAAATCCCACCCTCTGCCCAATGAGCAGCGAGCCCGCAATGAACCCAGGTGCTGTGAGCATTTGGTATTACGGTCAACTCTTGGAAGAAATCTAACGGCAATAGTCTGAACCGCCCGAGACGGACTCAGCCCAGGCTATGAGGGCCGGGAATCAGAACGCCCGCTACCGGGCTTCACTAGGCCGTGGCACGGGCGCAGAAATTCATCATCAGGGTGGTGTCGAACGTACACGCGGGTTTCCCAGATGTCAAGGATTCTCTACCGTTGATGGCGATTTGGGACGGCCTTTTGGCTGCCACATTGGCTGTTCGTCGCCTGCCAGCGCCGCTCGCACCGCTAGACGCGGGTTTGTGAACGGGTTCAGCGCTCCTAAACGACGCACCACAAGCCGTTGCGGCCCCCCGGCGCTAGCCGTATTGTCAATCCTATGTGGCGACTAATTTCCAATCTTCGATCCTTGCTGCCCATCCGGCGCCTGCGTGAAGGCGCGCCCCTGGTGCCCGTGGTGCGCCTGAGTGGCGCGATCGGCGCGGCAGGCGGCTTTGGCGGCGGGCTCAGCATGGCCGGGATGGCCCGAAACCTGGAAACCGCGTTCAGTATCCGCGGCATCAAAGCCGTGGCCTTGGCGGTGAATTCCCCCGGTGGCTCGCCGGTCCAGTCAAATTTGATTTTCAGCCGCATCCGGGCGCTGGCGGAAGAAAACGAGGTGCCGGTGTTTGCCTTCGCCGAGGATGTAGCGGCGTCCGGCGGTTATTGGCTGTTATGCGCCGGGGACGAGATTTACGCGGATTCCGCCTCCATTATCGGATCCATCGGCGTGATTTCCGCGGGGTTCGGGTTTCCCGACATGATCGCGAAATTGGGGATTGAGCGCCGAGTTTATGCCGAGGGCAGCCAAAAAGGCATGCTGGACTCATTCGTGGCCGAAAAACCCGCCGACGTAAAACGCCTGAAAGCGATCCAAAAATCGATCCACGAAGGGTTTATGGAGTTGGTGCGCAACCGCAGGGGCAAGAAATTGAACGGCGAAGAAAAGAAGCTGTTCAGCGGCGAATTCTGGACCGGCGACAAAGCACTGGAATTGGGGCTGGTGGACGGCATTGGTGATTTGCGCACGGTGATGCGGGCACGCTACGGCGAAAACGTTCGCCTGCGGCTGGTGGCAAGCCGGCCCACCCGGTTGCGCCGCTGGTTGGGCCGAGCGTCTGAGTCCAATGGCGGGTTTAGCGACGATGTGGGCGATTGGCCGGCCCGGTTGCTGGCCGCGATAGAAGCCCGGCTGCTGTGGTCGCGTTTCGGTTTATAAGCCATGTTCGGATTTAGCCTGGGCAAGCTGCTGGTCACCGTGGTGGCGGTCCTGGTGGTGTGGTACGGGTTCAAGTACATGACCCGGCTGGGGGGGGTGCGCGCCGCCAAAGTCGCCGCCAAGGAAGCCTCTACAAGCAGCAAGCGCGTCGAAGCCGAAGATCTGGTTGAGTGCCGGGTGTGCGGATCGTTCGTCGCTTCGGCCACCGCGGGGGATTGCGGCCAAGGCGGTTGCCCGTACCCCGCATGAGCGGCACAGGGGGCGGCGCCAGCTTCCAGGATTTAATTCTAACCCTCCAACACTTTTGGGCTGACCAGGGCTGTGTCGTGCTGCAGTCCTATGACCTGGAAATGGGGGCGGCAACCTTTCACCCGGCGACGCTGCTGAAATCGTTGGGGCCGGACCCCTGGCGTGCGGCGTTCGTGCAGCCGTGCCGACGGCCCACCGATGGCCGTTATGGCGAAAATCCCAATCGCCTCGGCCAGTATTACCAGTTCCAGGTGATCCTGAAGCCGTCGCCGGACAACATTCAAGACCTTTACCTCGAAAGCCTCGGCATGCTCGGAATCGATTCCAACCAACATGACATACGCTTTGTCGAAGACGATTGGGAAAGCCCGACGTTGGGCGCGGCTGGCCTGGGGTGGGAGGTCTGGTGCGACGGCATGGAAGTCACCCAATTCACGTACTTCCAACAGGTGGGCGGCATCGAATGCACGTCGGTGCCGGGCGAAATTACCTATGGCCTTGAACGCTTGGCCATGTATGTGCAACAGAAAGAAAACGTCTTCGACCTGGATTGGAACGGCGCCGGGGTCACATACGGCGATGTGTTCCTGCGCAACGAGCAGGAATTCTCCAAATACAATTTTGAGCTCGCGGACGCTAGCGCCCTCCAAAATCAGTTCGCCCAGGCCGAGAAGGCGTGCGGGGAACTCCTTGCGGCGGCTTTGGCTTTGCCCGCCTACGACCAGTGCATCAAGGCTAGCCACCTGTTCAATTTGCTCGATGCCCGGGGGGTCATCAGTGTCACCGAGCGCGCCGCCATGATCGGCCGCATCCGCGCCCTGGCCAAGGGCTGCTGCGAGGCTTGGCTGGCCATAGAAAAAACCGAGGCCTAGGCGATGCCGGAGTTGTTGCTGGAATTGCTGTCGGAAGAAATTCCCGCCGGCCTTCAGGACAAAGGCGCGGCGGACCTTCTGCGGTTGGTCAAAGAAGGTTTGAAGGAACAGGCTCTGGAGTTCGATGAAGCCAACGGGTTCGCGACCGCGCGACGCTTAACTGTGGTCGTCATTGGCTTGCCAAAAACCCAGCCCGACGTTCACGCCGAACGCAAAGGCCCCGGAATCAACGCCCCAGACCAGGCCATCCAAGGGTTCCTGAAATCCGTGGGCCGCACTCGCGAGGAATTGGAGACACGAGAAACGCCAAAAGGCACAGTGCTGTATTTCAGCCAGACAACGCCCGGCCGCCCAACTGCCCAAGTGCTGGTCGACGTCCTGGCATCGGCCATTGGCCACGTTACTTGGGCGAAATCCATGCACTGGGCGGACAATACATTTCGCTGGGTGCGCCCGCTTCACGGGATCATGACGGTATTCGATGGCAAGGTCATCGATCTATCCCTGGACCTGGGGCCTGAGAAAATAACCGCCTCGGACACCACCACTGGCCACCGATACATGGCTCCCGATCCAATCGAAGTGTCAGGGTTCGACGATTACCGGGACAAGCTGAAATCGGCCAAGGTCATCTTGGATGCTGGGGAACGCCGGGAAATCATCCGCGACGGTGCCGAGGCTTTGGCGAAAGTTGCGGGCTTGCGTCTGCGCGTTGACGAAGGGCTAATCGGCGAAATCGCCGGGCTGGTGGAATGGCCGGTGCCGTTGATGGGGCGCATCGATGAAGCGTTCATGGACTTGCCGCCGGAAGTGTTGGCCACCTCAATGGCCAAGCATCAACGGTACCTGGCGCTGGAGAATTCCGACGGTGAACTAGCTCCTCATTTCATTGTTGTGGCGAATATCGGGGCCAGCGACGGCGGCGCGGCTATTATCGCCGGCAACGAACGGGTTCTGCGCGCACGTCTGGCCGACGCCGAATTTTTCTGGGACCAGGACCGGAAAAAACCTCTTGCGGATTATCTCCCGCAACTGGCTGAAATCACGTTCCACCGCAAATTAGGATCGCTGGCGGAGAAATCCGAGCGGGTGGAATCCTTAGCTGTGCAAATTGCGGCCTTTGTTCCGGGAGCCGATGTGGATCAGGTGCGTTCTGCTGCGCGGTTGGCCAAGGCAGATTTGGTCACCGGAGTGGTCGGGGAATTCGCAAATTTGCAAGGGATCATGGGCAGGTACTACGCCCTGGCGGACGGTGAGCCGGATGCCATCGCCGACGCCATCCGCGATCAATATTCTCCCAAAGGCCCTTACGATGACTGCCCGTCCGCGCCCGTTTCGGTGGCCCTGTGTTTGGCCGAGCGAATCGATACATTGGTGGGCTTCTGGGCCATCGAAGAAAAACCCACCGGCTCGAAAGATCCCTTCGCCCTGCGCCGGGCAGCGTTGGGCGTGATCCGACTTGTCGTGGAAAACCGGGTGAATCTCAACATCGCCCTAGTTCTTCGTGATGTCGCATTGAGGACCATCAACGATATTGATCACGAAAATCTGGAGTTTTTAGAATATCTCGGCAATAGGAGAATTCCGGAGAACGGCGACTTCAGGAGAACGGAGTCGCGATTTTTGAGTAATCAGCTTCTCGATTTTTTCGCGGCGAGAATGGCTGTCCAATTTCAGGAGCAAGGAATTCGCCACGACATCATCAAGGCGATCTTCCCGGAAAAATTGGAAATGGACGACACAAATATCGTAAGAAATATTGATCTCGTTAGCGTGATGGAAAATGCATTTACACTTTCAGATTTTTTGAAATCAAACGACGGCGAAAACCTGTTGGTTGCCTATCGTCGAGCTTCCAAAATTGTCGAGAAGGAAGGAAAAAAAGATAGGCGGGAATACAAAGGAATTCCTGATCCCGCGCTATTGAAAGACCCTGCCGAATTGGAGCTCAAGGCTGCTCTGGAC
>JAKZSO010000055.1:0-12001 GCA_047517625.1 Alphaproteobacteria bacterium | reverse complement strand
GGGGGGGAAGCGCCGACCGGCCCTAGTGGACGTCGGCCCAGACCTGGCGCTTGACGGCGACGAACAGTCCGGTGAGCAGGACCAGGAAGATCATCACGCCCAAACCCATACGCTTGCGGTCTTCCAGCTTGGGCTCGGCGGTCCACATCAGGAACTGTGTGATGTCTTCGGCCATCTGCTCGATCGTGGCCTCGGTGCCGTCTTCGTAGAACACCGCGCCCTCGAACAACGGCTCGAACATGGCGATCTGCTCGCCCGGGAAAAACAGGTTGTAGTTCATCCCCGGGGCGACTTCGACGTCTTCCGGCGGGTCTTCGTAGCCAGTGAGTAGCGCGAACACATAGTCGGGGCCAAAGGGCCGGGCCTTGGTCATCAGCGACAAATCCGGCGGCAGCGCCCCACCGTTCGACGCCCGGGCCGCGTTCTCGTTGGGGAACGGGTTCGGAAAGCGGTCCGATAGGCGACCAGCGCGGAAAAACATCAGTCCTTCGGCATCGGGGCCGTCCTCGATTTGCACGGCCTCAGCAGCGGCTTTTGCCTGGTCCTCGATCAAACCGATTTCGGTGAGATTGCGGAAGGCAATGAATTCCAGTGAATGACAGAACGAGCACACCTCCGTATAGACTTGGTAACCCCGGCGCAGGGCCGGTTTGTCGAACGACCCCAGCACGCCATTGAAAGACCAGTCCTGTTTTTCCGGCTCGTGGACTTCAGCGGCCAGCGTTGTGTGTGCGGCGACCGCAAAGGCGCCGACGACCGCTAGCGCCAGGATTTTTGCCCGGGCGGTCATTCGGCTGGCTCCGGTTCCGGTTCCTTATCCCCCAGCACCGATGTGCCGATGGAATCCGGCAAGGGTTTTGGACTTTCGATCCAGCCCACCACCGGCAGGATCACAATGAAGTGGAAGAAATAATAGAACGTCGCCAATCGGCCGACGATGATCCAGGTGCCCTCGGGCGGGTTGGCGCCGACGACACCCAGCACCACGGCGTCAATCACGAATAGCCAGAAGAATTGCCGGTACATGGGCCGGAATTTGGCGGACCGGACTTTGGAGGTGTCCAGCCACGGCACGGCGAACAGAATGATGATGGACCCGCCCATAGCGATCACCCCGCCCAGCTTGTCGGGGATGGCGCGCAAAATGGCGTAGAACGGCAACAAATACCATTCCGGCACGATGTGGGTCGGCGTTTGCAGCGGGTTGGCCGGGACGTAATTGTCGGGCTCCCCCAGCATGTTCGGGGCATAGAACACCAAGCCGGCCAGCACCAACAGGAACACTCCGACGCCGACCAAATCCTTGGCGGTGAAATAGGGGTGGAACGGCAGGGTGTCCTGGGGGCCTTTGACGTCGATGCCCAATGGGTTGTTCGATTTGTGCTCGTGCAGGGCCCAAATATGAATGATGGCGACGCCGACGATCACCACCGGCAGAGCGTAATGCAAACTGTTGAAGCGCCCCAGCAGCGAATTGCCCACCGAGAAGTCCCCCCACAGCCATTGGACGATGTCGGTGCCGACGACGGGGATGGCACTGGCCAAATTGGTGATCACCGTGGCGGCCCAGAAGCTCATTTGCCCCCACGGCAGCACGTAGCCGGTGAACGCCGTGATGATCATCAAGAGGAAGATGATCAAGCCCAGCCACCACACCAGTTCGCGCGGGTTTTTATAAGACCCGTAATAGAACGATCGGAACATATGCAAATAGATGACCGCGAAGAACACCGAGGCGCCGTTGGCATGGACGTAGCGGATCAGCCAGCCGAAATTCACGTCACGCATGATGCGCTCGACACTGGCGAACGCGCCTTCGGCCGTCGGCACGTAATGCATGTTCAGCACGACGCCGGTGAGGATTTCGATCACCAAGGCGAGACCGGCGAGAGAGCCAAAATTCCACCAGTAATTCAGATTGCGCGGGGTTGGGTAATTGTAGCCGACGGTGTTGTTGAGCAGCCCGACCCAGGGCAGGCGGTACTCGACCCAGCCGAGCACGCCTTTCAGCTGCATTTTATTGTGCTCGTGGTCGTGGGTTTCAGCCATCGAAATCAACCAATCTTGACGGTGGTTTCATCCAGAAAAACGTATTCCGGGATCTGCAGATTCTCTGGCGCCGGGCCCTTGCGGATGCGGCCGGAGGTATCATAGTGCGAGCCATGGCACGGGCAGAACCATCCGCCCCAGTCGCCCCTGACGTCCGTGTCCTTTTGGCCCAGCGGAATGCAGCCCAGATGGGTGCAAACTCCCACCATGATCAGCCATTCGGGGCGCTGAACCCGTTCGGAATCGGCTTGGGAATCTCTCAGCTCGGAGAGATCGGCGGCTTGCGCTTGGGAAATTTCGTCGGCCGTGCGGTGACGGATAAATACCGGCTTGCCGCGCCATTTGACGGTGATGGACTGGCCCACCGCCAGGGGCGACAGGTCAACCTCGGTCGACGCCAAGGCCAGCACGTCGGCGGCTGGATTCATTTGATGGATCAGCGGCCACGCCGCCAAGGCCCCGCCAACGGTCGCAAACGCTCCGGTGGCGATGTACAAAAAGTTACGCCTTGAGTCGTCGCCGTCAGCCCGTTCCGCCGCCATGCAAAAGCCTCCGCAAGTGGTACTTAAGAATCTGTCACGGTTTCATATCGTTGTCCAGGGATGGCGGCTTACAAGCGTTTCGGGCTGTTCCCGATCCGTCAATCGTTTAGAGTCCCGCCATGCCAACCGGCCCGACACCGGCCCCAGACCGCCAGACAGACGCCGCCGCATGGTTCCGCGAACTGCGCGACCTGCTGTGCGCCGAGTTTGAAGCCATCGAAGGCGAATTGACCGGCACGTTTTCCGACCGCGAGCCGGGCACGTTCGAGCGCACCAATTGGCAGCGCCCTGCGGAGAACGGCGTGGCCGCGGGCGGCGGCGAAATGTCCGTGCTGCGGGGCCGGGCCTTCGAGAAGGCCGGCGCGAATTTTTCCGAAGTGCGCGGGGTGTTCTCGGAAGAATTCCGCGGCCAAATCAAAGGCACCGAAGACGATCCCAGTTTTTGGGCCTGCGGGATTTCGTTGGTGTCGCACATGCGCTCGCCGTTGGTGCCCGCCGCCCACATGAACACCCGGCATATCGTGACGAGCGCCGGCTGGTTCGGCGGTGGCGGCGATCTGACGCCCATGACCGCCGACGACGACGACACCGCCACCTTTCACGCCGCGTTTCGCGAAGCCTGCGATGCCCACGACCCTGACTATTATTCGAAATTCAAAAAATGGTGCGACGAGTATTTTTATTTGCCGCACAGGGATGAACCCCGTGGCGTCGGCGGCATTTATTATGATGGCCTGGATACCGGCGATTGGGACGCGGATTTCGCCTTCACCCAAGACGTCGGCCGGGCGTTCTTGAAGTCGTACCCGGCGATCATTCGCCGCCATCTGAACGACCCCTGGACCCCAGCCCAGCGGGAGCATCAATTGGTGCGCCGGGGCCGCTATGCCGAATTCAATTTGCTCCATGACCGGGGCACCCAGTTCGGCCTGAAGACGGGTGGCAACACCGAGGCGATTTTGATGTCCATGCCGCCCGAGGTGAAGTGGCCATAAAATTCCGTTCGGCCCATTTTTTTATCTCGGCTCCGCCCCCCTCTTGATCTCGGCTCCGCCCCTCTCTTGATCTCGGCTCCGCCGAACCGGGAATTTCTTGCCCGGGCGGAGCCAATACGCCGCTGGCAAAGTTGCCGCTTTGTGGATAAGCCTTAACCCACTGAATTTATGCGCTATTTTCGGATGGGCCGGGACCAAAACCCTGGCACGGCGATTGCTTCTTGTGGGTTGAGTTTTTGATGCGGTGAAATCAACGTCCATGGAGGACACCAGTGCAAGCGCCTGACCCCAAAATTTCTGCCGAACCCACAGGCCCCGCCACGGGTCTTGACTTGCACCGGATCGTCACTGCCTATGACGCCGGGGTCATGACCGGCACCGACGCCGTGCGCCTGGCCGCCGACTTGGTCGCGGCCGGCTTCCAGGAAACCGACGCGTTGGCCTTCACTTGGCCGGTGACTAGCCGCAATATTCTTAGAGAAGTCGGCCGCACAGGGCGCGGCCCCAACATCGAAACCTGGGACGACCTGGGCGAGGTTCACGCCGCACAATTGGACGCCGCGCGCGGCGTTGAGGACCCCAGCCGCATTGACCAGCTCGCGCGCATGGTGGTGCTGTGCCAGACCATGTCCGAGGCCGCCGCCGCGTGAGCAGATCGTGGTGCTTGCACCACGTGAATCTGATCAGCATGTAGAGTGGCCGAATCGCGGCTACTGCTGCGAACGCCAACACCCGTGATACACTCTCGGCGGTCAACACTATTGGCCGTTGGGGGGGCAAACAAACCATGGCCGATGCAACGCGCCGGGTACCCGGCGGCGCCGACGGCGATTTCTTCGTCGATACAAATTGCATCAACTGCGGCGTCAGCCGCCATTACGCCCCGGACACGTTTGGCGATGACGGCGCTCATGCGTTTGTCCGGCGACAGCCTTCGTCTAAGGCCGAGATTCTTGCCGCCCAGATGGCCCTGCTGGCCTGTCCGATGGCGGCGATCGGCACGGCGCAGAAGCACGACCTGAGACGGGCTCGCGAGTCGTTCCCTCTTGCGTTGGCCCAAGGCGTTTTTGTCACCGGGTACAATGATCGCTCGTCGTACGGAGCCCACAGTTATTTCATCCAAGGAGAAGACGAAAATTGGCTGGTGGACGCCCCCCGGTTCACCAAGGACCTGGTGGACAAAATCGCCGCCCTTGGGGGCCTGGATTACATCTTTCTGACCCACCGGGACGATGTGGCGGCTGCCCATGAGTATGCGGCGCATTTCGGCGCCCGCCGCGTCATTCATGCCTTTGAGAAAGACGCCCAGCCCGGCGCCGAAATTGTTCTGAAAGGCTCGGGCGATCACGACGTGGGCAGCGCGCGCATTATTTTTACGCCCGGCCATACCAGAGGCCACATGGTGCTGTTGTGGCGGGGGAAGTGTTTATTTGTGGGGGATCATTTCGCCTCGCGCCAGGTGTCCTGGTATTCCTGGCCCGCGCAAATCGAGTCCACTGAAAAGCTTAGGGCACTGACCGCGGTGGAGTGGGTTTTTCCCGGTCACGGCAAGTGGTTTCCCGTCCCGCCGGGAGATTTCCCGGACTTCATCGCCGACAAAGTCCGCAAAATGAACGCCCAGCGGTAATTGCCCAAAAAACAATTCCCCACGACCCATTCTTTTTTCGTCACCCCCGGACTTGATCCGGGGGTCCACGCCTTTCCGCAAACCCAATCTCCGAAACTCCAAATCCCACACCAAACATCGTTTCCCCGCCCCCCCCGAGGGAGTGCACCTGCTTTGGGCGGCCGGGCCTGGGCGTGCGTCCAGATCAAAATCCACCCTTGATTTCTTCGCGTCTCTTGATAAAATTAGTTGAAGAAATCAGAAAGGTTTGGGAAATGGCGAGAGAAAGAAATCTTGGAGAATTGGAGCAGTTGGTGCTTCTTGCGCTAATCCGCTTGGGGTCGGAGGCTTACGGCGTGCCGATTTTGGACGAAATTGAAAAGCGCGCCGGCCGGCCCACCAGCGTTGGATCAATATACGCCACCCTCAATCGCCTTCAGAAACTGGGATACGCCGGGTCCAAGCTCGGAGAATCCACCCCTGAGCGCGGGGGCCGTGCGAAAAAGTACTTCTGGATTAAGGCTCCAGGAAAAGCCGCGTTGAACGCGTCCATGAATCGCCTTGGGGCGATGGGTGGGGCGAAGATGCTGATTCCGGCGACAGAAGGGGTTGGAGGATGAGTCCACGAGAATCGAAAACCTCCTTCAACGCCATTTACGCACTCGATCATCGCATCCTCAATTTTCGAAACGCGATTTCGCACTCATCCGATCCAGAGCGAAGAGAAGAGCTCCAAATAAGGCTCCGCAGCCTCTTGCTTGATCGTCAATTTCTGGATGAAGAAAGGCGTTTCGTCAAATATCTCTCGTCGACCTCCAAATCCACAGTACAGGAACCCGATAGGGGTCCGCATCAGGTACCTAGGTCCGACAGGAAGCACGAAATCATTTGTCCTCCCGAAACGGCGATAATTTTGCTCAAAGTCTTCCTGTCGAAAGCCGACGACGCATTGATCGGCGACTTGATCGAGAAGTACGAGTCGATCCTGAATTCGCGAGGAATAAAGGCAGCGAAAAAATTCTTTTGGTGGCACACAGCGGCATCGATATGGCCAATACTGATCGGTGGAGCTGGGCGGCTGGCTATTTGGTTAAAAGCGTTCGTCGGGGGGTAGAAAAGTGAAGGATAATTCGCTGCTCGAAGCAAGGCTCATTGCGCTTGATTGTCTTGAACACGACCTGCAAAAGGCATCAACCAAAAGCGGGCGGGCCTCAATCCAAAAAAATTACGACGAACTTTATATAACAACTTCATCTGTGGGGCTGCGTCCGCTACTCGAGCAATTCATCAGAAATGTCAAAATCGACGGGTCTTTCAATCCGTTTTCTGAAGCTAGTGACCGCTCCCAAGATATCTATGAGTTCAGAAAAAAGACAGATCTGTCCCCTCCAAAATCTGCCATCAACCTCCTGAAAGTTTTTGGCAAGTCGAGCGATGTAATGATCGGCGACTTGACCGAAAAGTACGAGGAAATAGCCAAATCGCACGGAGTTCGGTCCGCCCGTAAATATTTTTGGTGGCACACGGTGATGTCGATTGGGCCGATCATGCTGGGCCGCGTGATTCGGTTGGCAGTCTGGCTGAAAGCGTTCGTCGGGGGGTAGCCGCCTCCGTCAAAGCGGTTTTCGCGGACACCCCCTCCCTACCCTCCCCGCAAGCGGGAGAGGCATACCGGAAATAACCCCCCTCCTCGGTCGGGAGGGGGCAGGGTGGTCAGGCCGCCACTTCTTTCAGCTTCTTCAAACACGCGGCGCGGTCGGGCTGAAAATCTTCCCAAATCCACCAGGCCTCAACGGTTGCCAAGGCGGCGCCGACGGCGGGGCCTTTTTCGATGCCAGCCGCGATCACGTCTTCGCCGGTGATGGGCAACGGTGGCGGCGTCCAGGTATCGGGGAAGTTCAGCACCCGCAGCCAGCCCGGGTTGGTGTCTTCCGGGTTTTCGGCCCAGCGCAGCCACACATCGTCCTGAAATTTCTGGTGGCCCACCGAGTGGAGGGCCCGGCGCAGGACGACTTCCTTACCCTCCGGCGACACCGGGGGCAAAAACACCAAGCCGGTCAATCGCTTTACTTGGGCGTTCGACAGCCGCAGCCTGCGGGCCATGGCCTCAATGGCCCGGGCATCCCCAGCGACCACCGCCGCCAAGCGGCGCACGGGATCCGGGTCGACAGCATCCAATGTCGTCAGCCCGGCCAGACGGTCAAAATTCACCGCTTCGGGCAACACCATGGCCAACACCCCGGCGGCCGCCATCAACACCATCGCGGCAGCCGGATTTTCGGCTTCCAGCAAGCGCAGTAATTCGGCGGCGACGCGCTCTGGCGACAACGTATCCAGCTTGTCGGCCGCGGCGGTACAGGCGGCCAGGGCGTCGGTGTCGGGCTCACCAACCCCGAAATGCGCGAAAATTCGGAAGAACCTTAAGATTCGCAAATAGTCCTCGGCGATGCGTGTGCCGGCATCGCCAACAAACCGAACCTTGCGGTTCGCCAAATCTTCCAAACCACCCGTCGGATCGTAAAGCGTGCCGTCCGGATCGCAATACAGCGCATTGAGCGTGAAGTCCCGGCGCCGGGCGTCCGCATCCCAGTCGCCGGTGAACGCCACCGTTGCGTGGCGGCCATCGGTTTCGACGTCGCGGCGGAGCGTGGTGACCTCGAACGGCCTGCCACCAGAGACGGCGGTGATCGTGCCATGATCAATCCCGGTGGCCACGGCTTTCAGGCCAGCGGCCTTTAGCAGAGCAACCACGGTGGGCGGTTGATCCGGGGTGGCGAGGTCGATGTCTTTGACCGGCCGCCCCAGCACCGCGTCACGGACGCAGCCGCCGACAAAGCGCGCGGTCTGGCCGTCCGTGGTCAGCGCCGCCATCACTGCCTGGGTGGCGGGGTCGGTCATCCAGTCTTGAACGGGGATTTTCTCCGCGGGCTCCATTGGCGGAGCCTTCACGGGGCTGGGTCGGGAATCACTTGGCCTGGAACCACCTGGCCGTCGATGACCCGGGCGGGGACGTAAGTGCCGGGTTCGTCGCCGCTGATCACCGCCATGGTGACCAATCCGCCGATCATCAGGGCCAGACCAGAAATCGTCAGCCACATCAACGGCACGTCTTGCCAATTCGGGCCGTGGGACTTCGCCCGCCGCCGCGCGATAAACAGCCAGCCCCCGTACAAAATGAACGGGGCCAAAAACAGCAGCGCCAAGCGTAGAATTTGCGAAGCCATGGATGTGCCTATTCGTCAGGTGGCGTGTTCAAACGATGGGCCAAGTCAACCAGCAGCCCCGCGGTGGCGCCCCAAATACGGCGGTCTTCATAAGGCAGCACATAGAAATAACGCTCCACGCCGCGCAACACCGCGCTTTCCCGCACATGATTGGCGGAATCCAGCACAAACGCCAGGGGCACTTCGAATACTTCGGCGACTTCCGCCGGGGACGGTTGCAGCATAAAGCCGGGGCGCACCACCGCTACCACCGGGACGATGCAAAAACCGGTGCCGGTTTCATAGTCGGCCAGACGCCCGACGACGTCGATGAATTCCGATCTCAAGCCAATCTCTTCTTCGGTTTCGCGCAAGGCCGCCGCTTGGGGGCCGTCGTCGATTTCTTCGATACGGCCTCCGGGGAACGAGATTTGCCCGGGGTGTTGGTCCAAGTCTTCGGCCCGCTGGGTCAACAAGACCGTCATCCCTTGCGCCCGGTCAATAAGAGGCACCAGCACGGCGGACGGCACCGCTTCAGGCCCCAGCCGGGGCATGGACGGATTCAGGGCGAAATCCCCGGCGCTGGTGGCCAGGGCGGACGTCGGATCGGCAAAGCGTTCGGTGATTAACGCGCGCATGGCCTAGAGATAGGGATGGCGATGATTGGCGGCAACTCTTCCCCCGCCTATCGCCCATCCATGTTAGCTTTTTACCAAATCCTGAAACGATGAAAGCCCGGGAGTACGGTTGTGACCAAATCCGCCAGCAAAACAGAAGAAACCCCCGCCCTGGCTGGCGCTGGGGACGCCGGTGCCGCCGAAGTGGACGCCCTGGGCGGTCGCCTGGCCGAGGTCAAGAAAAACATCGCCCAGGTTATTTTCGGCCAGGAACAGGTGGTCGAGGAGACCCTGATCACGTTGCTGGCTGGGGGTCACGCTCTTTTGATCGGGGTGCCTGGCCTGGCCAAGACCCGGCTTGTGGAGACCTTGGGCACCGTGATGGGCTTGGTCGAAAAGCGCGTGCAGTTCACCCCCGATCTGATGCCCGCCGACATTACGGGATCCGAAGTGCTGGAAGAATCCGACGGCGGCAAGCGATCGTTCCGGTTCATCAAGGGGCCGGTGTTCTGCCAGTTGCTGATGGCCGACGAAATCAACCGCGCCAGCCCCCGCACCCAATCGGCGCTGCTGCAGGCCATGCAGGAAAAAGAGGTCTCGGTTTCTGGCCACAGACATCCCCTGCCCCACCCGTTCCACGTGCTGGCCACCCAAAACCCGTTGGAGCAAGAAGGCACTTATCCGTTGCCCGAAGCCCAATTGGACCGGTTCTTGTTGCAGATCGACGTAAGCTATCCGGAGTTGGCGGCCGAGCGCACCATGCTCCAGGCCACCACCGGTTCCACCGAGACATCCACATCCGAAGTGTTGTCGGCGGGTGAATTTGAAGAAGCCCAGCGCCTTGTTCGCCGCATCCCTGTCGGCGACAAGGTCATGGAGGCGATCCTGGCGCTGGTCCGCAACGGCCGCCCGGAAACCTCGGATTACGACCAGGTGCGCAAACATGTGGCGTGGGGGCCGGGGCCCCGTGCCAGCCAGGCGCTGATGCTGGCGGTGCGGGCGCGGGCGGTGTTGGATGGCCGCCTGTCACCGTCCGCCGACGATGTGCTGGCATTAGCGGCACCGGTCCTGCGTCATCGCATGGCGTTGAACTTTTCGGCACGGGCCGATGGGGTGACCATCGAGACGGTGGTGGACCTTTTGTGCAAACCGCTGAGATAGCCGCCGTCCAGCCGGGCCCCAATTCACATGTCTGAACGCGCCATCCGCCGCCGGGCGGAGCATCTGGCCAGCACCCTGCCGCCGCTGTTGGTGGCAGCCGAGCGCGTGGCGGCGACGGTGGCCCAGGGAGTCCATGGCCGGCGCCGGGTGGGGTCGGGGGAAACCTTCTGGCAATTCCGCCGCTATCAGCACGGCGACGCGGCCGGGGCCATCGACTGGCGGCAATCGGCCAAGACCGACCGGCTGTTGTTCGTGCGCCAAAACGAATGGGAGGCCGCCCAAAGTGTGTGGCTATGGCGGGATAGCTCGCCCTCCATGCGTTACCAGTCCAGGTTTGGCCCGTGCGAGAAGATCGAGCGCGCCTCGCTTTTGCTGCTGGCCATCGCCGCCCTGTTGGTGCGCGGCGGCGAACGCATCGCCATGTTGGCGCCAGATGGCGCCGACGGCGGCACCCCGGCCAGCGGCCAGGCGGCGCTCACGCGGCTGGCGGAAAGCCTGATGACGGCGACCGGCGAGCACGCCGCGGACAGCCTGCCGCCCGTTCGCCGCCTTCCCCGCCACGCCCATATCGTGTTGTTCGGTGATTTCTTGGGGCCCATCGATGAACTGGACGCGGTGGTACGGGAATATGCCGAGGCCGGAATCCAGGGCCATTTGGTCCAAGTCCTGGACCCGTCCGAAGAGGACCTGCCGTTTTCCGGGCGCACGCAATTTCAAGGATTGGAGGGCGAAGGGTCGATGATCGTTGGCCGCGCCCAGAGCCTGCGCGGCGCCTATGGCGAACGGTTCTCCTCCCACACCGAGGCGCTGACGAACCTTGCCACCGCCGCGGGGTGGAGCTACACCATCCACCGCACCGAAATGCCGCCGCAAACGCCGCTATTGGTCCTGTACCAAGCCATGGCCGACGGGCTGGGCTAGAGATGCTGACGCTTGGCAGCTTGGCCTTTGCCACGCCGTGGATGTTGACGGCGTTGGCGGCGCTGCCGGTGCTGTTGTGGCTGATGCGGGTGACCCCGCCGGCCCCGGCCCGCACAAGGTTTCCGGCGATCCGGCTGCTGTTCGGCCTGAAATCCGACGAAGAAACCCCGGCCAAGACGCCCTGGTGGCTCATGGCCCTGCGCATTGCCGTGGCAGTGCTGGTGATTCTCGCCTTGGCCCATCCCATTTTGAATCCCGGAGCCCGGCTGAAAGGCCAGGGCACGGTGCTATTGGTGGTGGATGACGGCTGGGCGTCGGCGGAAAACTGGCAACAGCGCGCCGATACGTTGGCCAACTTGCTGGGCCACGCGGAGCGGGCGAACCGCCCGGTGGCGATCCTGACCACCGCCCCCCCGGCTGACGGCGCACCCATCTTGGTGCGCGGCGTCATGCCCCCGGCGGAAGCCCGGGAACTTGTCCAAGGAATGACCCCCAAGCCGTGGCCAGTGGATCGGGAAAGGGCCGGGCAGGCGCTGGCGGCTGGCGAGCTGGAAGGGCCGCTGGAAATTTTCTGGCTCACCGACGGCCTCGGCGCCGGGGCGGACGGCAATTCCGACGCCGCGCAAGAATTGGTGGCGACCCTTGCGGACATGGGAGATCTGGAGATCATAGCGGCCCCCGATGCCGAGCTTGCCCTGACCTTGTCCGCGCCCCTGGCCGGTGCCGACTTGTCGTTTACCGCCCGCCGGGTCGCCACAACCCCGGCGAGCTATTGGGTTCGGGTGACCAGCGAGCGTGGCCAAATCTTGGGCCGCCAACAAGTGACCTTTGGCGGCGGCGATACAGAAGCCGGCGCAACATTTGATCTGCCGCCGGAGCTGCGCAATCGCATCGCCCGGGCTGAAAT
>JAKZSO010000054.1:0-14371 GCA_047517625.1 Alphaproteobacteria bacterium | reverse complement strand
CCCAGTTGCCAGAGCCAGTAAAACGGCGAAATCCAAACCGATCACAGTGAAGGTCAGCCAGGTGACCACACCGACGATCAGAATTTCGTAGACCTTGCCACGAATGTAGGCGCCGATTTTCTCGTTCACCTCTTTCCACACCTCGTTCACAAGGCGCCGTTGGGCCGGAAGAAACCGGGAAAACCAAGCGATGATCTTTTCCTTGTCCTTCAGGAAAAAGAACACCAGCAAGGGGCCTAAAATAACGTACACCACCACGGTAACCAGGCTGGTGATGCTCGCCAGAGAGTATTGAAGAGCCGGCTCCCCCAGATTCAAGATTTGCGCGCGCAGGGCGGCGATAATCTCCGCCACTTGGGCCTCGTCGAACAAGGTTGGATAGCGTTCGGGCAATGCCAGCACCGCGTCCTGGATCTGCAGGGTGATGGACGGTAATTGGCGCACCAATTCCGCAATCTGCTCGAACACCAGCGGCAGGACGGTCAAAACCACGAAAAACGCGAGCCCCAAAAATCCGATAAAAACGATGGACGCCGCAACCACGTTGGGGAGGCCCCGATCGCGCAGCAAGATCACCGGCCGATCCAGGACAAAGGCGATAATCAAAGCGGCGATCGCTGGCGCCAGCATTCGCCCAAAAACCAGCACCACCGCAAAGCCGACCACCAGCAGCACCGCCAAGAGCACCACCTGGGGGTCGGAAAAATTCCGTCGAAACCAGTTGCTGATGAGCCCCATGCCCAACCCATTTCACCAAATCTTGGGACTACAAGTTCCGAACAATCGGCCTTGAAGTCAATGGTTGCCGGAGGGCCATTGGTAAAGGGCCGCAGACCGCCGATATAGAAGGCCTGCTGGGCCTGGACTAGGTCTCGGCGACCTCGCGAACCGCCAAGTTTTCCAATTTCTGGCGGTCGTGGATGTACAAAGACCGCCCTTTGCGATGGATCAAGTCCTGTTCCGTCAAACGCCCCAGCACCCTGGCCACGGTTTCGCGGGTGGTTCCGGCATCCCCGGCCAGAACGGCCTGGGTCGGCAGCGGATAAACCAACCAGCTGTCCGGCGCCACCGGGTCCGGTTCGGCCAACCGCAGCAACTGAAGACAGACCCTTTGGGACGCCGTGAGTTCGGCCAGGTTCATGATCTGTTCATCACAGCCCCTGATCACTTCCGCCATCCTGCGAATCAGCGCCGCCGCGAATTCGGGCACGGTGATCACCAAATTGCGGAAATGTTCCGCCGGGTACTTGGCCAAAAATGAGGGCTGGTCGGCAACGACGGTGGCCGACCGGGGCAAGCCATCCATCGCCGATAGCTCGCCGAGTAACCCCCCGGGACCAACCGAGGCGAACCGCACCACCCGGCCGGAAGACGAGTAGTTCAAGACGCGAATGGTGCCTTCGATGACAAAGTAAACGTGGCTGGTTTTCTTGGCCACGCTCAAAAAGCCAGGAGCCGGGTTCATGATTTTCCCATTGGCATCCGCGCTCGATGTCGGCCAAATGGCCTGGTGGGATCATCGAAAGCAGGTCGACCCCGGCCAACGACCGGTGAAGGCCATTGGCGAGGGTGGATTTTGGCGATCCTCTGGTCATTGCAGCGCACTCGATTTCGTCTGCATTGCAAGTCATACCCTCCAAATTCGAACGTATCCGGCCACTGGCGCCGATTGCAGCTGGTCGCGGCCGATCAAATGCTATCAGCAGCATACATGATCAACCTGTGACGCCCGTCACACTTTGTTCGGGGTCAACCTGTGACCACCATCACTGCGTTGGCGGCGGACGGCGGGTACAACAGACAGACCTGAAACTCTGGGGTAACCGCTCCCTCCAACCGACGCACTTCCTCCCTGGTTGGGCCAATTTGGCGGATCCCCAGAGCCCCGCGAGAGCAAGCCCGCAGCTCCCCCGCTGACGGGTTTGCTCCACGTTTGGGCCACGGGGCTATTCTGTTTGAACGCATAGGCGTTTCTGGTTTCTACGCAACCTCCGAACCATCATCGAGGCCTTTCGAAAAGATAGCTCGCAGAGGCGGCACCATCCGCGGGCGCCTGGGCCTGGGCGATTTGCACGGCGGCAATGGCTGTCAAGGCAGCCGCGGCGATCATTGCAATCAGTTTCAACATGGGCGTAGTCCTTTCCAATCGGTGGGCTGAGTAAAAAATTTGATTCTGGGCGAAACCGTATCATTCAACCGTGACAGGCGTGAAATCCGTCGACCACCACGGGTGCAGTCCGGCGGCGCGTGCTGGCGGTGGCGCCGCGACCTCATGTCGCGGCCATTTCCAATTCCAATTTCACCTCGGTCAATTCCGCAAGGCCGGGCGCGCTCGTAAACTGTCACACGGCTGGTGGGGATCGGATCGCCGTACTATCCGCCGAAAATCCGCCCATCAATTTGGCGTTTCCGTTTTTGCCCCGCCGCCGCCGGGCCATCATATTCAAGCCCTCGACCAGTGCGGAAAACGCCATGGCCGCGTAGACGTAGCCCTTTGGCACGTGGACGCCAAACCCGTCGGCGATCAAAATCGTTCCGATCAGCAGCAAAAACCCCAACGCCAACATGACAATGGTTGGGTTGGCTTCGATGAAATCCGCCAGCGGCCCGGCGGCAAACAGCATCACGGTTACGGCGACGATGACGGCGGTGAACATGATCGGAAGGTGCTCTGTCATGCCCACGGCGGTGACGATACTGTCGATGGAAAACACCAAATCAAGGATCAGGATTTGCCCGATCGCGGCGGCCATGCTCGTTGCCACGACGTTGGGATTAAGGGCCTTGGGCCCCGGTTCGGGGTCCACAATATGGTGGATTTCCCGCGTCGATTTCCACACCAGGAAAAGCCCGCCAGCGATCAAAATAAGATCGCGCCAGGAAAATTCGAAACCCAATATTTCGAACAGCGGTTCCGTCAATTTGACAATGAACGCCACGGCGCCCAGCAACACCAACCGCAGAATCAGCGCCGCACCGATGCCCCAGCGGCGGGCGTTGGGCCGCGCCTCGGTGGGAAGTTTGTTTGTCAGGATTGCGATGAACACCAGATTGTCGATGCCCAACACGACTTCCATGGCGATCAGGGCCGCCAGTGCCACCCAGGCGGCGGGGTCCGCGGTCAACGCGATCAGATATTCCATCTGGGGCTCCGGAATTCGATTTGCGGGATGCCGACAGGCTACTGGCAGATGGGCACCGAAGAAAGCCACATCCCCGGGGGCTGGACTTCGACCTGCCTGATGGGCCGATTGTCTGATAGAACTTGGGCCAAGTTCGCGTGTGGCTGACCAGACTGAAAGGCACCCTCTTGTCTCGCTCCCCGATACTCAATGTTTCAATGCCATGGGGCCCGACGCCCCGCTGGATGGCCAGGCAATCGGTCAGGACTTCAGCGCCAAGGATGGCTGGAGCATGTACCACGGCGACCGGGTTCCGGGGTTTCCTCAACATCCCCACCGCGGCTTCGAAACCGTTTCAATCGTGCGCCATGGGTTCATCGATCACTCGGATTCCATGGTAGCATCGGCTCGGTTCGGCGAAGGCGATTTGCAAGTGGATGACCGCCGGACGCGGAATCGTCCATGCGGAAATGTTTCCCCTGCGCGAGTTGGCCCAAGGAAATCCGTTGGAGCTATTTCAGATTTGGCTCAACCTACCGGCCCGCAGCAAGATGGTTGAATCCTATTTTTCAATGTTCTGGCGCCACCAAATCCCTGGGCAAACGACGGCAGACCCGGCGGGGAATGAAACCACGGTGGTCAGCTATTGCGGGGCCCTGCCCGACGCGGGGTCAGACAATGCCAGGCCCCCTGCCCCGCCGCCGGATTCATGGGCGGCCGAGGCCGCAAACGGCGTGGTCATCTGGACCATCAAAATGGCCGCGAACGCCGCCTGGACTTTGCCCGCGGCCGATCCCCGATGCAATCGCCGGCTATTCTTTTTCAATGGATCAAGCGTGGAAGTGGCCGGCCAAACCGTTGCGGCAAAGAACGCCTTGACGTTACAGGCCGACGCCGAAGTCGATTTGCGCAACAGTGCCGAGGCCAGCGAATTCTTGCTACTTCAAGGCATCCCGATCGGAGAACCAGTGGCTCGGTACGGCCCCTTCGTCATGAACACCAACGAGGAAATACACCAGGCCTTCGACGACTACCGGGAGACCGAGTTTGGCGGTTGGCCGTGGCCGGACAATGCCCCAACCCATCCCCGCGATGCCGCCCGCTTCGCCCGCCACGCCGACGGCCGTTTTGAGACGGCGGACGGCTAGACGGCAATCACGAATTTCGATCGTGGGATCAGTGAATTTCTCCCCGCATCAATCGGGCGATGATGGCGTCGATCCGCTGGCGGGTGTCGACCGCCGTTGTTTCGCACTGCAAGGGCGAGGTTCGAATTGCCCCCGGGCATCGCCCACGCATTCGAACTATCCGGGCACCAAAGCGGGCCGAACCAGCGGCGGTGCCACCCTAATATTCCCTGATCCTTCGCCGGCGCCTGATAATGGCGACAGAAACCTTGCGCTGGCAGCGGCCTCAAGGCACATTCCTCGACTCTATACCGACCAAGTTTGAACCGAGGCGGCGCAGATGCTTAGGTTTTGCGCCTGGCGCCCCCGGCCCCAAAGGATTTCCATGATCACCGACGCCAAGCAGCGTAGCGGCTCGCCAGAAGTCGGGGCGAACCATATTCGCGAAATTATCGCCGACGACGTCGCGTCGGGGCGCACCAAGACGGTGGTCACGCGCTTTCCGCCCGAGCCGAACGGCTATCTTCATATCGGCCACGCCAAATCCATCTGCCTAAATTTCGGTTTGGCCAAAGAATTCGGTGGCCGCTGCCACCTGAGGATTGACGACACAAACCCAACCAAAGAGAAGCAGGAATTCAGTGACGCCATTGAACGCGACGTTCGCTGGCTGGGGTTCGACTGGGGCCGCCATCTTTATTACGCCTCGGACAATTTCGAACAGCTGTACGACTGGGCGGTGCACCTCATAGGCGCCGGCAAAGCCTATGTCGACGACCTATCCGCCGATGAACTTCGCGACTACCGCGGCACTCTGACCGAGCCAGGACGCGAGAGCCCTCACCGGGACCGTCCAATCGAGGACAATCTTGATCTGTTGGCGCGCATGCGGGCCGGAGAATTCGCCGACGGTGCGCGGGTGGTGCGGGCTAAGATCGATATGGCCTCAGGCAACATTAACCTTCGCGATCCGGTCATGTTCCGGATTCTCCACGCCACCCATCCCCGTACGGCGGACCGGTGGTGCATTTACCCGACCTATGATTTTGCCCACGGCCAGTCAGATGCGATCGAAGGCGTGACCCACTCCCTTTGCACGTTGGAATTCGAAGATCACCGGCCGCTTTACGATTGGTTCGTTGACAATCTTCCGGTGCCGGCCCGGCCGCGGCAGTACGAATTTGCCCGGCTCAATCTGAGCTACACCGTCCTTTCCAAGCGTCACCTCACGCGGTTGGTCGAAGAGGGCCGCGTGGATGCGTGGGACGACCCACGAATGCCGACGCTCGCCGGACTTCGCCGCCGGGGTTATCCGCCCGCGGTCATTCGCGATTTCGCCAACCGGATCGGCGTCGCCCGGCGCGACGCAACCATTGAAATTGAACACCTTGAGGCCTGTGCCCGGGAGCATTTGAACCGTGTGGCGCCGCGTTACATGGCTGTGCTGCGGCCGCTGAAAGTGGTGATCGAGAATTACCCAAAGGACCAGACGGAAGAGCTCGACGCTGTCATCAATCCAGAAGATCCGGCAGCGGGGACCCGCAAGGTGCCGTTTGCCCGCGAACTGTATATCGAGCGCGACGATTTCATGCAGGATCCGCCGAAGAAGTTTTTTCGCCTGGCGCCCGGCCGCGAGGTGCGCCTTCGCTACGCCTACTTCATTACTTGCACGGATGTGATCACCAACAAAAACGGCAATGTCGTTGAATTGCGGTGTATCTATGATGAAAAGACCAAGGGCGGCGCCTCGCCTGACGGACGCAAGGTGAAAGCCACGCTTCACTGGGTGTCGGCCCACCATGCGGCGGCGGCTGAGGTCCGACTCTACGATCGGCTTTTCGTTAGCCCCCGGCCAGGCGAAAACAGCAACCTGATTGACGATCTGAACCCCGCATCGGTCGAAACCCTGACTGACTGCAAGTTGGAACCGGCGCTGGCCTCTCTCAACGAGGAAACGACCGTTCAGTTTGAACGCCTCGGTTACTTTTGTTTCGATCGCGAAAACTCGGCCCAGAGCGCGTCGTTCAACCGCACCGCGACCCTGCGGGATACCTGGGCGAAAATGCAAGCTCAAACGGCAAGATAGAGCGCGCTCGGGACGGCAGAGCTGTTCTGGGACCGACAGAAAACAATGAGTTTGGCGAACGCCACACGTGTAAAATAGGGCGCTATGAAAACGTCCAGCATCGCCGAAATTCTCGGGCTAAAGATAGAGATCGGCAGCCAGGCAGTCGTTGAAGGATGGGTCCGGACCCGGCGTGATTCTAAAGCCGGGTTCTCCTTCGTCCAGGTAACCGATGGCTCTTGCTTCGACCCGATCCAAGTCGTCGCCGAGCGCGCGCTGCCAAATTACGCGGACACCGTCCTCAAGACCACCACCGGCTGCGCGGTCCGAATCGCCGGTACCGTGGTGGAGTCCGAGGGCAAGGGCCAGTCCATCGAGTTGAGGGCCGACACGTTTGAGGTGGTCGGCTGGGTCGACGATCCCGAGACCTACCCAATGCAACCCAAGCGCCACAGCCCCGAATTTCTCCGCGAGGTGGCGCACCTTCGGCCCCGGACCAATCTGATCGGCGCGGTGGCACGGGTACGCCACACGCTTGCCCAGGCGGTACACCGGTTTTTCGATGCGCACGGATTCTTCCTTGTGCACACTCCCGTCATCACTGCAATCGATACCGAGGGCGCCGGGGAAATGTTCCGCGTGTCCACCCTGGATATGGCCAACCCGCCGGTGACGGCGGCGGGCGAGATCGACTGGTCGAAGGATTTTTTCGGGCGCGAGGCTTGGCTCACGGTTTCGGGCCAGCTCAATCTCGAGCCCTACTGTCTCGCCCTCAAACGCGTCTACACGTTCGGCCCCACCTTCCGCGCCGAGAACTCCAACACCAGGCGCCACCTTTCAGAGTTTTTGATGATCGAGCCGGAGATCGCTTTCGCCGAACTCGCGGATAACGTGGCGCTCGCTGAGGATTTCCTCAAATTCATCTTCCGGGCGTTGCTCGATGAGCGCGCCGACGACATGGAATTCTTCAACCAATGGGTCGATAAAGGCTGCATCGTCCGGCTCGAACAAATGGTCGGCGCGGAGTTTGAGCGCATGGATTATGGCGACGCGATTGCGGCGCTGGAGAAGTCCAGCCGGCGCTTCGATTTCGAACCGCACTGGGGAACCGACCTGCAATCCGAACACGAGCGATATCTTACCGAAGAGGTGGTTGGGCGCCCGATCGCGGTGGTCAATTATCCTAAGGACATCAAGGCCTTTTACATGCGGCTTAACGACGACGGCCGGACCGTTGCGGCAATGGATGTTCTCGCCCCCGGCATCGGCGAGATAATCGGCGGTAGCCAGCGCGAGGAACGGCTCGATGTGCTTGACGCCCGGATCGCCGCGATGGGGCTCAACAAAGAGGACTACTGGTGGTACCGGGACCTTCGCCGCTACGGCACCGTTCCTCATGCCGGCTTTGGCCTCGGTTTCGAGCGCGCGATCCAATATGCGACGGGCGTGGACAATATCCGAGACGTAATCCCGTTTCCGCGAGCACCACGTCAGGCCAATTTCTGATCAGCCATCATTCCGATTTTCGCATTAGCGCCGTCCAGGCATGTGTGGCCATCTAAACGGCGGCGGGAAATGAACGCCTGATCGTGTCGCGGACCGCAACACCCGCCTCATTCAGCAGCGGGGTACCATGCGCAGGCAGCAGGTGTTGAAACTCCATGGCGCTGAGCCGCTGGAAATCGGAGGCTTGCGGCTTGCTGGACTTCAGCCAACCAGGGCCGGCTCGGTCCGGTTTGCGGTTCCACCGGGAGCATTTCGACGCTATCGTCGTTGCCCGAGGCGCTCCCAATGACACTCCGCAAACGCTTGACCTTCGCTTTTCTTGGCACCGGCACGATGGTGATTGCCCTTGTCCTTGTTATTTGGGCGGTGTGGCCGAGCAGCGGCCGGGTGCAGGCGGGACCGGGGCCTTTTGCGGAGGAGCTTCTCCTGTGCCGCGAGCTCTTGGATCAGGAAATTCAGCACATCGACCAAGTGTACCTGGAAGCGACCGTGTGGCACCGAGGGGACACGGCGGAGCTACGGATTGGCGGCAAAGTGCAATTGCAGGGAGATAACGGCCGGCCCGCGATCCATAGCTACGAATGCTTGTCCCGCAACGTACGGGTCATCCGCGTGGACATTATCTAGCCAGCCCCCGGGGTCGCTAAGCGCTTTGAAAATCGGCGGCCAAGCCGGAAGGGCACATGCAATGCGTGTGAATCCAAACGGTCTGTGACCGCTTCTCCTGTAAAATCCACGTGATCAGCCCAGGTTGTCTTGTCAACTCCCCGTGATTGAGTCAGGCTGTAGGCGGAGTTCGTAGTTTCCGAGGCGTCCCTTTCGGGACGACTGTTGAGCCGCCCCGAATTCGACGCTTCCTTAATCTAAACAGGGAGGGAGCAATAATGGCTCTTACACTCAGCATTAACGGAACAACCCACACGGTGGACGTGGAGCCGGCAACACCACTGTTGTGGGTCATCCGCGACAACATCGGCCTTAGCGGCACCAAATACGGATGCGGCATCGCCAAGTGCGGCTTTTGCACCGTGCACATGGACGGGCAGCCGGTAAAGGCTTGCCAGACCAAGGCTTCGGCCGCGGTCGGTAAGGCGATCACCACCATTGAAGGTCTGTCCGCAGACGCCAGCCACCCCGTTCAAGTGGCGTGGGTCGAAGTCGGCGTGCCGCAGTGCGGTTACTGCCAGTCCGGCCAGATCATGGCGGCGGCGGCGCTTATCGCAACACGTCCGCGTCCCAGTGACGCCGACATCGACATTGCGATGGCCGACAATCTCTGCCGTTGCGGAACATACAATTACATTCGCTCCGCGATTCATCGCGCCGCGGAACTTGCGGCAGAATAAGGGAGGGAATGCAATGACACATTTAGAAATGAATCGACGCCGTTTCATCAGTACGACACTCATCGGCGGCGGCATGGCATTCGGTTTCGGAATTATGCCAGCCTCCGCGGCCAACCGCGTCAATCCGTCGCCCTGGCTTGCCCCGACTGATAAAGGGGGCACCGAGCTCAGCCATTGGATCATCATGGATCCGGACGGCACCATCACCATCGTCCAGCCCCATGCGGAAATGGGCCAAGGCGCACTGACGTCTGTGGCGATGATGCTCAATGAGGAACTGCAGGCGGACTGGAGTATGCTGCGCATGCAGTATGCGGAGTTTAACCGCCACATCACCAATAAGGACCCACTGTACCCGGACGCCGAGGGCCTGTGGGTGACCATGCAGAGCGGCGGCTCGAACGTCGTCAAGGCCCGGCACGGGCACATCCAGCAGGCGGGGGCCTCGGCGCGCGAGCGCTTAAAGGAGGCCGCAGCCCAGGCATGGGGTATTTCCCGCGACCAGATCGCGGCGAAGGACAGCGTCCTTTCGTTCGGCAACCGCACTGGCACTTATGCCGAATTCGCTAACGCGGCGGCCCAGATCATGCTGTCAGAGGAACCGGCAATCAAGATGCCGGACCAGTTCACCTTACTGGGAACGTCGGTCCAGCGCGTGGACATCCCGCTCAAGGTCGACGGTAGCGCAAAATTCCCGGCGGACATCCGTCTGCCCGGCATGGTCTACGCCGCCGTTGTCAACAACCCCGTACAATGGGGTGGCAAGCCCACCTTTGACGCCGCCGGAATTATGGACCTTCCAGGCGTCATCGCCGTCATGCAGTTAGATCAAGCGGAGGAAGGCAAAAACCACTACATGGCGTTGAAGGACAGCGTCGCCGTCGTGGCCGACACCTACTACCATGCCAAGACCGCTTTGGAGCTGATCCCGATCCAGTGGGACCGGGGACCCTTCGGCACCTTCAACACCGAAGACCTGTATGCGATGGCTCGGTCCAAGCTTGACCTTCCGGACGGCAGGGATCGTGGGATGGAAGGCGATGCGCCCGGTGTCATCGCAGCCGCTTCCAGCGATTCGATAATCACCCGCGAATATCAGCGGCCGTACGAGGCGCACCTGCGTCCCGAACCGGTCACCCACCTCGCCCAGTTCAAGGACGGCAGGTACGAGGCGTGGATCGGCTCCCAGCATCCGCCGCGTCTGGCAGCCCAAATCACCGAACAGCTGGGAATCGACGTCAAGGACGTCCATCTGCACCGCACCTTCCTGGGTGGCGGGTTCAGCAGTAGTTCGGGTACACAGTTGGCACGTCAAGCTGCGCAAATCGCCAAAAACCTCAATGGCCCACCGGTGCAGGTCCGCTGGTCCCGCGAAGAGGATACGCGCAATGCCACGCACCGCTCGATGGGTGTGTTCCGGTTCACGGCCGCGTTGGGTGCGGACGGGCTGCCGACCGCCCTCACCAGCGTTGTGGTGTCCGACGGCCAGCAGCGGTTCGCGAACCAATTCAACGCGTGGGGTATCCCGAACACCCAGTATACGAGCCAAAACCTTGACGCCCACGTCTCGACGACGACGCACCGCAACCCAACCGGTGGGTTCGGCGGCTTCGTCACCGAGCAGTTCGTGGACGAAATGGCACAAAAGGGCGGCTGGGATCCCCTGGAATGGCGTCTCCACATGTCCAGGGAACTGTTCGACTGGCAGGTTGTCCTGAAAAAACTGAAAGAGGTCGGCGGTTTCCGAACTGACCTGCCCCAAGGCATGGGCATGGGCGTTGCTTGCGTCGAGTCCCATGGCACGATTTGTGGCCAGGTTGCCACCGTATCGGTGACACGGCGTGGCAGTGTCCGCGTCGAAAAGGTCATTTCGGTAGTAGACGCCGGAAACGTAATCAATCCGAGTAACGCGGCCGAGCAAGTCGAGGGCAGCATTGTCTGGGGTCTCACTCACAGCCTGTTTGGCGGGATTGAGATCCAGAACGGAGAAATTGTGAACAACAATTTCGACACAATGCGGCTGATCCGCATGGCCGACATGCCTGAGATCGAAACCCACTTCGCCTCGTCCGGCACCGAAAAGTGGGGTGGTATGGGCGAGCCGGCTGTGGCGCCAGTGGGTGCCGCGATTGCCAACGCGATCTTCTATGCGACTGGCAAGCGGGTCCGTTCGAATCCGATCGTGAATCACGACCTGAGTTGGGGGTAAGCGGCGGCGATCGCCTGAACCGGCGATCCTAGCTATAGTACTTGGGCCGGGGCGCGCAATGCGTCCCGGCCCTTCCTTTTTAAAGGGAACCGGGTGCGGCAACGTGGACCATGAGGGGTGAATTGCTCGAAGCCGCCACTACACCATGGGGAATCGCGGGGCTCGTGTCCCTGGCGCTGGCCATCGCCGCGGCGGTGACACTGCGCGGAAGGCGCCGCTTTGTGATCGGCGTTGCGGGACTCCTGGCGGCGGCGCTGTTGCTGGGGGTGGCGTCAGTCGCGCCTGAGCGCGGCGGCCAAGCGCCAGTTCGTCTGGCGGCGCAACCGGCCCCGGCGGAGGACGCAGAGCCCGAAACCAATCCCGGCGCCGAGGCGCAAGAACTTATGGCACAGGCGGAACAGGCCCTCAACCGCGGCAACGACGGCGCCGCGGCGTAGATGTTCGCGGGTGCAGGGGCCATCTACCGCAGCCAAGGCAACATCCTTGGCGAGGCCGGGGTCTTCCTTGGTCTGGGCCGGATGGGGCACGTGACCGGGCAGAGCGAAGACGCCCGAAGCCATTACGAGGAGGCGCTGGCCCTTTACCGCCGCGCCGGCGACTTGGGCTTGGAGGCAATTGTTCTGGTCGCGCGCGGCGACCTCGAAAAGGACACCTTTAGCTGGAGCGAAGCCCAGCGGTTCTACGCCCAAGCACGCGGAGTGTGGGCGCGGGCCCCGGAGCCGAAGAGCGATCCCCACGCGGTGCTGCGGATGGCGGATGCGCCGGGAATGCCGGATGGCGAAGAGGCGGCGCGGGCGGTGCTCCAACAGGCGGCACTGATCTTCGAGCAGATCGGCGACGTCGAAGCGAACGGTGACGCAATAGCCTTGTCCGGCGCGCTGAACTGGAACTTGGGGCTGTCTAGCGAGGCCTATGCAGATCATATCGCTGCCGAGGCCCTGTTCCGGGACGCGGGGGCCTTGGCGAAAGCGGCGGAAAGCGCACTTTGGCAGGCGCGTTCCAGCATAAGCATCGGCTTCAACGCCTCCGCCGGAACCGCTCTGGCCCGGGCCGCCGAGGTCTTTGCTGGGCTCGATGACAGCCTCGGAGCCGCTCGCGCCGCACTGACCCGTGGTGACCTGGAGCGCCTGCAGGGGCGCATGGTGGAGGCCCTCGCCGCATATAACGCGGCGGCCGCGGTGCTGCGGTCCCAGGGGAGCCCTGAATCGGCGCCAGCGTTCCTGAAGCTGGGCCAACTCGAAGCGTATCTCGGCCGATCGGAAGCCGCGCGCGCGGCCCAGGAGGAGGCAGCGGGCCTGTCCCGCGCCGCCGGGCTCGTCGCGGGCGAAGCAGCGGCCAGCCTGGAGCTTGGGGCCCTCGCCAGCGCCGGCGGTGATACCCCGGCCGCCGGGGCGCTGCTGGAGGCCGCGATCGAGCTTTACCGTGGCGCCGGTGATAAACGGGGAGAAGGCCGGGCTCTGTTGGCGCAGGCGGCCCGGCACGCCGACGAGGGCCGTAGCGAGGCGGCGCGCGATGCGTACCACGAGAGTGCATCCCGGTTCGATGATGCGGGCGTCCCCTTCGGCCACCTGTTGGCGGTGTTGGGGCGCGCCGACCTCGAATGGGCCGACGGCAACCCAGTGGCCTCAGCCGACGCCTACCGCGCCGCCGATGGCATTCTTGAGGCGATAACGGATCCCGTGGCCGAGGCCAACTGGCTGCTGGGCCTGCCCCGGGTCGGCTCGCTTTTCATGGCCTCCGCCACGGAATTCCACGCCGATCCCTTCGAGGTCCCCGACCCTCTGCCGTCGGCGGCGGCGCACGCCCAAAATCTGCTGCGGTTTCCCGACCACAACGCCGAGGGGCGCGCCTTGGTCGCGGACACAACGGCCCGCATCGCGGACGCCGCCACCCGCGCGCAACCGCGGCGGTGAACGATCAGCAGTTCTGGGCTGGTTCTAGGGGCGAATTTCAGACGGCGGGCTGGATAACAACCGAATCCGGGTAGTACCCATACATCTCCAGGGCGGCCACCAAAATTCCGAGGTTGCAAACTTTGTCCTCAAAGGAGACCGTAAAGAAATTACCGTCCAAGTTTGTGATCACCTTTTGAACACCGGCTTGTTGGGTCATGAGATCGAAAATGAAATCGGTGCAGTCGGGGCAATCCATTTCGTTGAGGACAAAACGTGCGGTAACCTCCTCAGCGGCAGCCGATCCGGCAAACAACAGTGTTGAGACTGCAAGAGCGGCTAAAATTCCTCTCATGGCGCGTTTTCCTGGCAACCGGCGTTTCAGACCACGATCTCGTTAACCCCGCCGAAGCGGCAGCCAGGGTCGCGATTCAATGCCTCAAACAAAATCCACTGGAAAAACCTGAACCCAACCTGGGCCAAGTGCAAGCGGCACTTCTGTAAACAAGTTCAAATCACCGTGACTCCCATCATCTACTTCTTGAGCCGCACACACGTTGCTCAGCGCTATAATGCGCGGGCCGGTCGCCGGGGTGGTGGCCCACCAGTACGCGGGCCTGATTAAAACATCTAAATCAAAGGGCCGCGCCGATGAATCTGATTGTGCTGGGGCCACCGGGGTCCGGAAAAGCCACCCAAGCTCGACGGATACAGACGAACCGGGGTCTAAAACACCTGCTCACAGGCGATATGTTACGCGCCGAGGTCGCCTCCGGCTCGGAGCTGGGCGGCAAATTGAAAACGGTCATGGGTGCCGGCCAGTTGGTACCGGACGATGTCTTGGTGGCCATGATCGCAGCCCGGATCGGCGCTCCCGACTGCGCCACAGGCCCACGCTAGAGGTAACTTTTCTCAGGATACCATGGGTACGTTGGTCGAAAACCGGCTCTGACGTGCCCGACATTGCTCCCATTCGGTTCCGCTCGGTCTCGTATCGAATCGGTGAGGCGACGCTGGTTCGCGACCTCTCGTTCGAGGTGAGGCCGCGTGAAACGCTGGTCCTGCTAGGGCGCAGCGGATCGGGCAAGACAACCGCCCTTCGTC
>JAKZSO010000053.1:0-5589 GCA_047517625.1 Alphaproteobacteria bacterium | reverse complement strand
CCGCCAGTTCGACCTGTCCCGACTCAGCCAACAGATCCCCTAGAGCGCAAAGCGCCTGGCAATGGTCTGGTTCTTTGGCAAGGACTGCCTGGGCCAAGGTTTGTGCCTCGTCGTCGCACCCCACCGTCACGAGAATTTCAGCCAAAAGAGCCCGGGCATCTAGCAGACCCGGCGCATCGGCGCGTTCGGAAGTGCGCGCAGCAATTGCGTCACGCAGGATCGGCACCGCCTCAACCGTTCGACCAAGATCGACAAGAAGTCCAGCGAGACCCAAGCTTGCCTGCCAGTGATTGGGATGACGGGCCAATGCTTGGCGAAAACTGTCCTGGGCTTCGCCGATGGCGATCCGGTTAACCGCAAAGTTGGCCAGGATGGTCAGCACTCCGACATCGCCGGGCGCAAGGATGAGCACCTGGCGGTAGATCGCCTCGGCCGTTTCGAACTGACCGTTGGCGGTGCTCAAGACCCCCAGTTTGGTCAGGGCAGGAACGTTTTCGGGGTCGTTAGCCAAGATTTGCCGAACCAGGGATTCGGCGCGGTCCAACTCGCCGCGGTGCTGGTGGGCCATGGCCTGCACCAGCAGCTGGGACGACGTCGGTTCTGTCATGAAGTCTGGGACAATAAACACGCCCAGGCGGATGCGATCCCCGTGCCTAGTCGCTACCCAAACCACCGCCGCCAGGGGTTTCGATGACCAGGACATCGTTGCGGTCCACTTGGGTGCTCTCGGAGCCGTCCAATTCACGTACCGCGGTTTGACCAGTTTCGATCCAGGTGCGCCCTTTTTGGCCCGGTGCGCCCCCGTTCAATCCGTGGGGAGCCACCAGCCGCCGCCCGGAAAGAATTGCCGCCGCCAAGGGCTGCAAGAATCGCAGGCGCCTGGTGACCCCGTCACCACCCCGGGATTTGCCTCTGCCACCCGATCCCGGGCGAATCGCGAACGCCTCCAGCACCACCGGGAACCGCGCTTCCAAAACCTCGGGGTCGGTCAGCCGCGAATTGGTCATGTGGGTATGGACCGCCGAGGCGCCATCGAAGCCGAGCCCGGCGCCGGCGCCACCGCACAGGGTTTCGTAATATTGCAGGCGGTCATCGCCAAAGGTGAGATTGTTCATGGTCCCTTGGCTGGCGGCCAAAAGGCCCAGCGCGCCGAACAGAGCATCGCAAATGATCTGGGAGGTTTCGACGTTGCCAGCTGCCACGGCAGCTCCGGATTTGGGGTTAACCATGGATCCTTCCGGCAGAACGATCCTAAGCGGCCGCATGCATCCTGAATTCAGAGGGATGTCATCGTCAACTAACGTGCGGAAAACGTACAACACGGCGGCCCGGGCGATGGCCGGTGGCGCATTGAAATTGTCCCCACGCTGGGCCGTCGTGCCGGTGAAATCGACGGTGGCCGAGCGGGTGGTGTGATCGACGGTGATGGCGACGCGAACTTCGTCTCCGTTGTCCAAGGCACAGGCAAAAGCGCCATCGCGGACATCGGCCAAGGCTTTGCGGATGGATGCCTCACCGTTGTTTTGGACGTGGGCCATATAGGCGCTGACAAGGTCCAGCCCGTGATCCCCGGCCAACAACCGGAGCTCGGTAGCCCCTTTCGCGCAGGCCGCGACCTGGGCCTTCAGGTCCGCGACGTTTTGATCCGGGTTGCGGGCCGGGTGGGGGCCTTCAGCCAAACGCTGGCGAATGTCAGCTTCCAGAAACGTGCCACCTTCAACCAGCCGCATAATTGGCAGAACAATGCCTTCTTCGCCGATGGTTTTTGAGTTTGGTGGCATGGAACCGGGCGTGATCCCACCGATGTCCGCGTGGTGGCCCCTGGCGCCGACAAATCCGGCCACGCTGGCATTGATGAACACCGGGGCGATCACCGTGATGTCCGGCAGATGGGTGCCGCCCTGGTCAGGGGCATTCATCACGAACATATCGCCGGGTTTGAACCGATTGCCCCGGTCGTCAATCACCGCGCCGACACTTTCGGCCATGGAGCCCAAATGCACGGGAATGTGGGGCGCGTTGGCCACAAGGCCGCCACGTTCGTCGAACACGGCACAACTGAAATCAAGACGCTCCTTGATGTTCACCGACAACGCGGTGTTCTCCAGCACCGAGCCCATTTGTTCCGCCACCGACATGAACAGGTTGTTGAAAATCTCCAGTCGCACGGGATCCAACTCGGTGGCGGACGTTGCCGACGATCGCGGCTCGGAACGGGTGATCAGCAAATCGCCAAGGTCCGAAAGCTCCGCGACCCATTCGGGCGCCACCCAGTTGGTGCCGTGGGCTTCGATGATCAACGCCGGGCCGGGGACAGGGCCGGACATGTCGTCCCGGCGCACCACCGGCACCGATTGCGGTTTGCCATTCAGGAAAACCTGGCGATTGTTGACGGGCGGCGATGTTGAGACCGAAGGTGGAGCAGGGGGAACATCGCCCTCGCCACTGACACTGGTCGCTTCGGCCACAAGGGTGGCCAAAATTGGTGATGGTTCCAGTGGCTCGAAACCGAAACGCGCTATGTGGGCGGTGCGGAATGCCGCGATCATGTCATCCTCCGGGCCAAACGGCACCATCAGGCCAGTGTCGGACCCCGGCGACCGCAGGTGGGCGGTCCGGGTAACCTGAATGTTCCCTTCGCCGATCCCTTGTTCTTTCACCGCTTGCGTTGCCCGGGCCACCAACCGGTCCAAGACAACGTCGATGGCCCCAGTGGCTTTTTCGCCAAGCGGTGTTTCCATGGTCTGCTCGCGGATGGCCGTCACCTCCGCCATGCCGATCCCCAACGCCGAAAGCACCCCCGCATGGGCCGGCACCAAAATCTTGGTCATGGCCAGCTGGTCGGCGACGGCGCATGCGTGTTGGCCGCTGGCCCCGCCAAAGCAGCACAGCACGTGGCCGGTCACATCGTGGCCCCGCTGAACGGAGATTTTTTTGATGGCGTTGGCCATGTTGTCCACGGCGATGGCCAGGAAGCCCTCCGCCAACTCTTGCGGAGATCGCCGGCTACCCGTGGCGGTTGCTACGTCCGCTGCAAGCGCCGCGAATTTTTCCGCCACCAATTCGGCGTCCAATGGCGCGTCGTTGCCGGGGCCAAACACTTCAGGGAACAAATCGGGCTGGATGCGCCCCAGCAGAACATTGGCGTCGGTGACCGTCAGCGGGCCGCCCCGCCGATAGCTGGCGGGGCCGGGATCGGCGCCCGCTGACTTGGGCCCCACACGTAAACGCTGCCCGTCGAATTCCAAGACCGAGCCGCCGCCCGCCGCCACCGAGTGCACCGCCATCATCGGTGCTCGTAAGCGGACCCCGGCCATCTCCGCCTCGTAGGTGCGTTCGTACACACCGGCGTAATGGCACACGTCGGTGGAGGTGCCGCCCATATCGAAGCCGATCATGCGTTCGAATCCTGCCCGGCGGCTGGCTAGCGCGGCGCCGACGACGCCCCCGGCGGGACCGGACAGGATCGAATCTTTGCCCCGGAAGGTATCAGCGCCGGTCAGGCCGCCGTTGGATTGCATGAACCGCAATCGCGGGCCGTCGCCAAGACCCTCCCCCAGGCCATTGGACACCGCCGCAACATAGTCGCGCAGCAAGGGTGATAAATAGGCGTCCATGACCGTAGTGTCACCGCGGGGTATCAGCTTTTGCAGGGGGCTGACTTCCGACGACACCGAGATCTGGTCGAAGCCCACGTCCCGGGCGATTTCGCCGACCCGAACTTCGTGAGCCGGATAGCGGTAGCCGTGCATCAGTACGATGGCCACCGCGCGAATGCCGGTGTCAAAAACCGCCGAAAACTTTGCGCGCACCGCCGCTTCGTCCAGGGGAACAAGAACTTCCCCTCCGGCGGAGACCCGCTCAGGCACCTCGATCACCTTGGCGTACAACATTTCCGGCAGCTTGATGTCTAGGGCGAACAATTTCGGGCGGTGTTGGGTGCCGATGCGCAATGCGTCGCCCAGGCCGTGGGTGATCGCCAATGCGGTGGGTGCGCCCCGGCGCTCCAAAAGCGCGTTGGTGCCGGCCGTGGTGCCCATGCGGACTTCGGCGATGGGCGCGCCCGCCAACGAAGCGCCGGGGGCCAACCCTAAAGCCTGGCGAATGCCCTCCAGCGCGGCGTCTTGGCTGCCGTGCGGGTTCGCGGACAGCAGCTTTGATGTGTGGAGCTGGCTATCGGGGGCGCGGGCCACCACATCGGTAAACGTCCCGCCCCGGTCGATCCAAAATCGCCACTGGTTCTGTGCCGTCATGGGCCCGCCAACCAAAAATTCAACCCGAAAATTGGTGGCCAGGGTTGCACAGGCGGGCATCCGCGCCAATTATGTATTAGCGCCCACCAAAGTTCCGTTCTGGCCCCCATGCAACTTCAAACCATTCCGGCCCTGTCATGAGCGTTTGGGGCAAAATCGTTGGCGGTACCGCGGGGTTTGCTCTGGGCGGCCCGTTAGGTGCGCTGTTGGGCGGTCTCGCCGGCCATGCCCTGGACCGCCGCCAGGCAAACACCGGCGCGGCTGCCGAGCGCCGCGGTAAGCTTAAGGACGAAACCCGCCGCATCGGTTTCACCATCGCGGTGATCGCCTTGGGGGCAAAGATGGCCAAGGCCGATGGCACGGTCACCGCCGACGAGGTCGAGGCCTTCAAGGAAGTGTTCCAGATCCCCACGGGCCAGATGGCCAACGTCGCCCGGGTGTTTGATCTGGCCAAGCGCGACGCTTTTGGCTTCGAGCCCTATGCCAAACAGGTCGCCACCATGTTTCGCGGCAACCCCGCGGTTTTGGAGGATTTGCTGGACGGGCTGTTTCACATCGCCAGCGCCGACAACGTCTATGACCCGAAAGAGAACGAATTTCTTGAGCGCGTGGCGAAAATTTTCGGGTTTTCCGAGGCCGATTTCGCCCGTATTCGCGAAGCCCATGTGGGCCCAGACAAAGCCGATCCCTACACCATTTTGGGAGTGACCCGGGACAGCACCGACGACGCCATCAAGGCTCAATACCGCAAGCTGATCCGTGAGCATCACCCCGACAAGCTGATGGCACAGGGACTGCCCCAGGAATTCATCGATGTGGCCACGACAAAGCTCGCCACCATCAACGACGCCTACGACCGCATTGAAAAGGAGCGCGGGCTCTAACCTTTTTGCTCCCCTCCCCCTTGATGGGGGAGGATTCAGGTGGGGGTGACTGCCTTCGGAAAACGTTCTTGCGTACGGGGTTAGGGAGAGGGGTGCTCCCTCCATGGGGAGGGGGAAACCTAAACCGTGCCTCCTCCAGTCACGCCCGGGCTTGACCCGGGGCCCCACGTCTTCATTCATGGCAGTTGCCAACAAACAGGTTGTGCGGACGCACCCCCTCCCCTTGATCCCCTCCCTCAATTGGGAGGGGGGCGTCGGCCTGATCGCGTGTTATGTCCCCTCCCTCGCTTGCGGGGGAGGGTTAGGGCGGAGTGTCAACGGCGGAGCAAAATAGGTCCAAAGGGCGGCGTAAAACTGGTCCATTTTCTGTGATGCGGTACGCGGTGTTGCGGGTTGTCCCGTTAGTCCATAGGAGGGCCCCGCGCTGCTTCGCGTAGCGCTTTGCGTTACGC